>CASESV010000004.1 GCA_949290735.1 uncultured Mycoplasmataceae bacterium | reverse complement strand
AACATATTATATATCTTTAGGATATAATAAGGCAAGGAAGAAAATGCACAATATTTTCACATTTTTAAATTTAGGCTCATTTTCGCTGCAAATTATCATATTTTTTTAATTACTATTTTTATTCTAATTAAAGATTAAGTATGGTACAATTATACCAATATGGAACAGGACTCCAATCTCATTGTTATTACAATAATATTAGGTATATTATTAATATTGTTAATTGTGCTAAGTGCAATCTTTTCATCAAGTGAAACAGCATTTACGTCAGTAACAAAATATAAATTTGATACTTATTACAAAAAGAAGAAAAAAAACTGGGTTTTTAGATGTAACAAAAAATTATTAAATAATTATTCAATGACACTTTCAACTATACTTGTGTCTAATACGCTTGTAAATGTTGCTGCTTCAACTATTTCTACAGTTTTCTTTACAAATATTTTAACTTTAGCTAATGTGAATGATGCTGTAAGTTTGGCAACAGGTCTTGCAACAGGTGTTATTACATTTTTAATATTACTGTTTGGAGAATTTATTCCTAAAGCACTAGCTAGAAAACATGCAATCAATTTTATGAGAATATTAGGTCCTTTTATATATTGTTTATACATTTTATTTTTTCCTATAAATTGAGTTTTATCAAAGTTAGCAAAGGTAAATGATAATACATCAGCAACAGAACAAGAGCTTGACACATTAATTGATATCGTAACTCATGAAGGAGTTATTGAGTCTCATGAAGCTTCTTTAGTATCAAATGCATTAAAATTTGATGAAACTAGAATCCAATCAGTTATGACAAAAATTAAAAATGTTGTGACCATTAAATATAATGCAAGGATGGCAACAATAATTGATAAATTCAAAAATTCTTCATATTCTAGAATTCCTGTTATTAAAAATAAAAAAATTATTGGATTAATTAATATGAAAAAAGTATTTTTATATCAAAATACAGATTCAAAAAAACCAATTAAAGATTTAATAGATCCAATTATTTCTGTTTGTCAATATGATACTCTTGACAAGGTTTTGCAAGAAATGCAGGTTAATCAAAGTCATATGGCAGTTGTTAAAAAAAATCAAAATTCATCAGTTATTGTTGGGATAGTAACGATGGAAAATTTATTAGAGAATTTAGTTGGTGAAATATATGATGAAAGTGATACTGTAAAAGATGTAACTGAAATTAATAGTTTTACATGAAAAGTTATTGGTAGCTACAATGCACAAAAATTTAATGAAAAATATTTGAAGTTAAAAGATGAAATTAATTCTAATTTAACAATTTATCAATGGCTTAAGCAAGCATATAAAATCAAAAAAATGTTAGATGGAAAGGAAATAGAAAAAGACGGCATAAAAATAATTATTAGAAAATATAAAAATAAGGCATTTTTTATTATTGAAAAGAAAAAGATATCTTACTAATTTTTTGATATATAATTAAATATTAAAAGTTAAGAGGTGTTTTATGAAATTAACTGCTTTTATAAATGGTAAAAAATTTACTAATGGAAGAGAAATAGAGATTTTTAATCCATCAAATGATGAATTATTAGGGAGTGTTCCCTCTTGTTCTAAAGATGATGTGGATATGGCTTTTGAAGCTGCAAATAATGCATTTAAAAACTTCAAAAAAAGCAAGATAAGTTTTAGATCTGAAATATTAGAAAAAATATCAAAAGTTCTTTTAGAAAATACAGATGAACTTGCTGAATTAATTTCTAAAGAGGTTGCAAAACCAATTAAGGATTCAAAAACCGAAGTTATTAGAAGTGTTGATATTATTACTGAAACAATTAAAGAATACCAAAAAATAATAAATAATCCTAGAGTTTATGGTGAAGAGGAATTAAAAACAAATAAGAAAAAAGCGATTTATCACTTAGAGCCATTAGGTGTTGTTTTAGCTATTACTCCATTTAATTATCCAATTAATTTGTTAGTTGCAAAAATTGCTCCTGCAATCATATCAGGAAACACAATGGTTATAAAAGCAGCAAGTAGTGGTTCACTTGTTACTGCTAGATTTATTGAATTAATTCATGAGCAAAATATTCCAGATGGAATTATTAATTTAGTTTCAGGAGCTGGAAGAGAAATTGGTGATTATATTGTAACTAATAAGTATGTAAAAATGATTTCATTTACAGGTAGTACAAATGTTGCTAAAAACATATGTAAAAATACTGCAATGATTCCTTTGGTTTTAGAAAATGGTGGCAAAGACCCAGCTATTGTTTTAGATGATGCCGATTTAGATTTAACAGTAAATGAAATCATTAGTGGTGCATTTTCTTTTAGTGGGCAAAGATGTACTGCAATTAAAAGAGTAATTGTACAAAAAAATATTGCAGATTTACTTGTTGAAAAATTAAATAATAGAATTGAAAATTTAAATGTAGGATATCCATTTGATGATAATGTTTTTATTACACCATTAATAAATAAAAAATCACTTGATTACAATCTTTCGTTATTAGAAGATGCAAAGCAAAAAAATGCAATTTTAAATCAAGAAATAAAATATGAAGGCAATCTATTATGACCAGTATTAGTTAGTAATGTTACAACCGATATGAGAATTTGAAAGGAAGAACCATTTGGTCCAATTTTACCAATTATAACTTTTGAAACTCTTTCAGAAGCCATAGAATTAGCAAATGATTCAGATTATGGATTACAATGTTCGATATTCACAAAAAATTTAGATTTAGCAATTAAAATGCATTTGGATATTGAAGCTGGTACTATAAACATTAATAAATCTTCAAGTAGAGGGCCAGATATACTTCCATTTTTTGGAGTTAAAGATTCTGGTTTTGGAATTCAAGGTATTACTGATGCAATTTTATCTATGAATAAACTTAAAGGGTTAGTTGTAAATAAATAAAATTATTTGTATGATAAAATATATTTATATTAATATATATAGTTTATGCAAGTAGAAATTAAATGAGATAATCTTGATGGAGAAAAATATTTTAATGACAAATTAATAGATCTTGCTAAAAAATATCAAGATACAAAACAATTTGAAAAATTTTCATTTTTAATATCAAGACAAGCAAATTCTAGACATTTAATAAATTTACAAATAGATACAAAAAATCCTGGTGAACAGTTAGATGTATTGTCAAATTCTTATAATTTAGACAACTCATTTGAGATTCTTGAAAAAGAACTTAAAAAACAAATTAGATTATATGATCCAGAAAAATATGAAAAACAAAAAATTAAAGAAAAAGAATGGGCTTTACAAGCTATTGCTAATAGAGAAAAAGCAATTAGTGATGCAAAGAAAAAATTAGAAGAAAAAGAAAACAAAATAAAAGCTAAATTAGAACAAGATGAAAAAAATAGATTATTAGAACAAGAAAAACAAAATGCTGCTATTTTGAAAAAAATAGAAAAGAAGAGATTAGAAGATGAAAAAGAAGATCAAGAAATAATATCTCAACTTGAAAAGCAAAAAAAAGAATTTGATGAAGCTAAAAAAATTGAAAAAGAAAATAAAGAGAAACTTGAAAAACATATGGTTACTCTTAAGTTTGATGTTATTGCTGATGATTTAGAAGAAGATAGAGAAATTCAAGAAAAAGTAAAAGAAGAAAAACAAAAATTAAGAGAACTTCAAAGTGAAGAGAATGAATGTTTAGCAATTATTGAACAAATTAAAGAATTAGAAAGAAAAGAATTTAATGTAGATGAATATATAGTTAATGAACCATTTCAGCTTTATAGTAATTGATTTTATTATGACAATAAATTTAATCTTTTTATTGCAAATGAAAATAATGAATGAGTACCAATCACTAAAGATGAAATTAAGCCATATTATGATGAAGCAAAAAGACCATTACTTGATGATTTAGAATTAAAATTAATTGAAGCAAGAAAGCGTCGTAAGCAACATTTAAAAGATGTTGTTAATGGTCAAGATTTAATAGCTGAACTTGAACAATCAAAACAAAGAAGAAAACAACTTGAAAAAGAAAAGAAAGAAAACCTTAAAAAATTAAAAGAAGATTATGAAAACACTTCAAAACAAACAGCTGAAGAATTAAAGGCTAAGATCAAACCGGTTGAAATTGAAATTGCAGAAACACATCCTGCAAATGAACCATTTTTAACTGAATACAATCAATATGCATATCATGATGGTGAAGGTAGATATTTTTTAGCAGATGAATCTGGTAATTGAACAGAAACTACAAAATCAAATGTTTATGCAAAATCTAAGCTAACTGAAACTCATATTAAATCTAATCACCAAGCAGGTGATAGTTTCAAAAACAGTAAAGGTGATTCGTTTTATTTTGATGGAGAATCGTATTATAAACTTGTTAATGGATCTTGGGAACTTTCATCATTAGCTGAAGCTACTGATATGAATTTATCTGATAAAGAAAGAAAAAAACTAGAAAAAAAAGCTAACAAAAATAAACAACAAGAAAATGGTTTAAATAATACAAGTATAAATGAAACAAATAATCAACATAATTCTACTGAAGAAGATAATATTCAACAAACAACATCTAATAACTATATTGTAAACGAAGATGGAAGTCAACAATGACAAGATGAAAATGGTACATGATGATATTTAGATACACAAGGAAATTATTATTATTCTGATGGCACAAATTGAATACCTTATACCTATTAATTAAATAATTAATATAATGTGAATTTTAATATTATAATAATTATATTGTTATTTATTTTTTAGGAGAATTTATGAAGACCATTAATCAATTAGATTTAAGAGGAAAAAGAGTTTTAATTAGAGTTGATTTTAATGTTCCAATGAAAGATGGAATTATCACTTCTGATAAAAGAATTATTGAAGCTTTACCAACTATTAATTATGCAATTAATCAAGGAGCAAAAGTTATTTTACTTTCTCATTTAGGTAGAGTTAAAACACAAGATGATAAAATTAAAAAATCATTATTACCAGTTGCACAAAGATTATGTAACTATTTAAATAAACCAATTAATTTTTGTAATGTATCAAGTGGAGATGTTGTAATTCAATCTGTTAATATGCTGGAACCAGGTGGTGTTTTAGTATTAGAAAATACAAGATTTGAAGATTTAAATGATAAGGCAGAATCTAAAAATGCAGAATGATTAGCAAAATTTTGAGCAAGTTTAGCTGAGGTTTATATTAATGATGCTTTTGGTACTTCTCATAGAAGTCATGCATCTAATGTTGGGATTACAAATAATATTCAAGAATCAGCAATAGGATTTTTAGTTGAAAAAGAATTAAAAGCTTTAAGCAAAGTGATTGAAAAACCACAAAGACCAAGTGTTGCAATAATTGGTGGTGCTAAAGTTTCAGATAAAATCAAGGTTATTGATCGTTTAGCATCTATCTATGATAAAGTACTTATTGGTGGAGGAATGTCTTATACATTTAAAAAAGCTATGGGTCAAAATATTGGTGATTCAATAGTTGAAAATGATCAATTAGAAACAGCAAAAGAATTATTAAAAAAATATTCTAAAAAAATAATTTTACCAGTTGACACTAATACAGCAACTGAGTATAAAGATGTTCCACCACATACATTTGTTGGTGATATTCCTAATGGTTATACTGGTCTTGATATTGGTCCTAAAACTATTGAAATATTTAAAGATGCTATTAAAGGCGCAAAAACAGTTGTATGAAACGGTCCATTAGGTGTTTGTGAATTTAGTAACTACCAAAAAGGTACATATGAAATTGCAAAAGCAATTGCTCAATTAAAAGATGCATATACAGTAATAGGTGGTGGCGATAGTGCAGCAGCTATTATTAATTTAGGTTTAGAAAAATCATTTTCTCATATTTCAACAGGTGGTGGTGCTTCATTATGTTTATTACAAGGTGATAAATTACCTGGAATTGAATCTATTGAATTAAAAAGCAAAAATTAATTATGAAAAAAAAAGAAAAACAAAAAAATAATAACTCATTACTTGCTAATCTAGATACTAAAACTAAATTCATATTTATTTTTTTATGTATCATTACTTTTTCTATTTTTTATTTTTATGTAAAAAATAAAGTTAAAAAAGCAAAGAAAAAAAATGAAGAAGTTAAAAAACAAAGTGAAATAAATAAAGTAAATAATGAGCAAACATTAGAACCAAAAAAATCTAAATCTAAGAATACACAAAAGACAACAAAGGTTAAGTCAACAACCCCATTAAAAAATAAAGAAACACCTAAGACAACAAAAACTTATAATAATCAAGAAAAAAATATTTCTAATAATCAACCAACTTCAAATTTTAAGGTTTCAAATAAATTAGGATTTGATATTAATAAGCTAATTGATGGTTTAGGTGGTATGAAGAATATAAAATCAGTAGACGCTTCATTAAGTTCTTTAAAAGTAACAATTGATAACAAAGAATTAATTAATCAAGATCTTATTAAAAGTCTTGGTGCAAAAGGTTTGATGATTTCAGCTCAAAAAGTATCAATAATATTTGGTGATAATGCAAATGCTATAAAGGAAGCAATGATTAAAGTAGTTAATTAATATGAAAAAGAATAATCAAGTTCAAAATTATATAAAAGATGAAAGTTTGAATATAGATGTTATTGCAAACAAAATTTTTCAAGATATTTATGATGTATCACATTATTCAAATAAGTGCGTTAAATGTAATTCATCATTAATTGACTTAATTGATAATGAATCTTCTATATACAAATGTAAAGAATGTAAATATTCATTTAGTCCAAGAACAAATTCTCTTTATCAAAAAGTAAGGTTCAATAATGATAAATGATTAAAAATATTAATTTGCATGATAAGTGATTATACATTAGAAGAAACTGTTAAAATTGTGCAATCTAATGCTGAAACAATCAAAAAGAAATGAGAAATAATCTATAATAATATAGACTGAAATAAATATAATGTCTTAGTAAGAGACAAACCAACTAAAAATATTTATGCAGATTTTGAGGTTATAATTAATTAATGCAAAATGTTCATACATTAGATATTAACGATATAGCTAAGCAAACCAAAACTAATTTAAATATTGGTTTGGATGATGCTTTAGTTATTGCAAATAGAAATAAATATGGTAAAAACGAATTCCAAATTAAGAAACAAAAAAAATGATTTCAAATCTTTTTTGAACAATACAAAGATATACTAATGATTCTTCTATTATGTTCTGCAATAATTTCATTAATAGTTGAGATTTTTCCAACTAATGATTATGGATGAGGTGAATCATTAAAACACATTGGAGCATGAGAAAATTTTATTTTAATTGTTTCAGTAACTATTATTAATGCAATTTTAGGAACAGTTCAAATTTTAAAATCACAAAAATCATTGAATAGTTTAAAAAGTCTTTCCCAGCCAAAATCAAAGGTCATAAGGTCAGGTAAAAATTTAATCATAGATACATCAGAAATAGTTGTTGGTGATATTATCTTATTAGAAGCAGGTGATTTGATTCCAGCAGATGCTAGATTAATTGAATCAGCATCACTAAAAGTTAATGAATCAAGCTTGACTGGTGAATCAGAAACAATACTTAAAAATACTAATGTCTTAAAAGATGATAAATTAACTATAGGTGATAGATTAAATTGTGTCTATTCAGGATGTTTAGTTGCATATGGAAGAGCAAAAGCAATTGTTACATCTGTTGGAATTGATACAGAAATTGGTAAAATTAACAAGTTATTAAATGAAACAAAGGAACAAAAAACTCCATTACAAGTTAATTTGGACAAATTAGCAAAAATATTAATGTATGTTGTATTAGTTATTTGTTTTGTATTATTGGCAGTTAATTTATCTAAAATAGCATTTTTAAATGAAATTAATTCAAATACAGTTTTACCTTTATTTTCAGATTCATTAAACTTTTCTATTGCACTAGCTGTTGCAGTAATTCCAGAAGCACTAAGTTCTATTGTTACCATTGTACTTTCTATTTCTACTAATAAAATGGCAAAGAGAAATGCAATTGTTAAAGATTTAAAATCAGTTGAAGGGTTAGGTTCTGTTTCAGTTGTATGTAGTGATAAAACAGGTACATTAACACAAAATAAAATGACTGTTACAGACTTTTATGTAAATCAAGAAAATTTAGAAGAATCTAAATTGAATGTTAATAATAATTATCATTTAAATCTTATAAATTATTCAGTATTATCTTCAGATGCTAAAGTAGATGGTAAAGAATCAATTGGAGATCCAACTGAAATAGCATTAGTAGATTTTTTAATTAAACAAAAAATAAAACAATCTGATTTAGAGAAAAAACATCAAAGAATATCTGAAATTCCTTTTGATTCTGAAAGAATGATGATGTCATGTTTAATTAAATCAAATAAAAATAATTTAATGATTACAAAAGGCGCTATAGATAAATTACTAGATAAAGTAACTCACATCGATATCAATAATCAAGTTAGAAAGATAACTAATAAAGATATTGAGCAAATAAAAAATATTAATACTAGTTGATCAAACCAAGGGAAAAGGGTTTTATGTTTTTGTTATAAAAATATAAACAAATCAACAATTAATAAATCAGATGAATGTGATTTTGTTTTTTTAGGATTAATAGCAATGATTGATCCGCCAAGACCTGAAGTTATTCAAGCTGTTAAAGAATGTGATATTTCTGGAATTAGAGTAGTAATGATTACAGGAGATCATCAAAATACTGCAGTTGCCATTGCTAAACAAATTGGTATTTATAAACAAAATGATTGATCAATGTCTGGTAGGGAATTAAGTGATATAAATCAAGAAAAGTTATGTGAAACAGTAGTTAAGTATTCTGTTTATGCAAGAGTATCTCCAGAAGATAAGATCAAAATAGTAAGAGCTTGACAATCACAAAATATGATTGTATCAATGACTGGTGATGGAGTTAATGATGCTCCTGCATTAAAGCAAGCAAATATTGGTGTTGCCATGGGTATTACAGGAACTGAAGTTAGTAAAGATGCAGCATCAATTATTTTAACTGATGATAATTTTGCTACTATTATATCTGCAATTAAATTTGGTAGAAGCGTTTATAACAATATAAAAAGCGCTATAAGATTTTTATTAACTGGTAATTTAGCAACTGTTTTTATTTCGATCATTTTAACAATAATATCATTAGCAATGAATTTAATTATTACTCCTTTTACTGCTATACAATTATTATTTTTAAATTTACTAACTGACTCTTGACCAGCAATTTCATTAGGTTTAGAAAAATACAGAAACAATGTTATTTATGAGAAACCTAGATTGGCAAATGAATTTTTCTTAAATAAGCAATTTGTTTTAAAAATATTTTATGAAGCATTAATTATGACAGTTATTGTTTTAGCTGCTTTTGCATTGAGTTTCTTTTTTACAAATATACCAACAGATTTAAGTAGCAATATAATTAATTCGATTAAATTTGAAAATGCTTCAGGTATAGCATTTTTAACATTAAGTTTCTGTAGATTCTTCCATGGGTTTAATTGTAAGGATGATAAACCATCTATATTTAAGAAAGAATTTTATGATAATTGGTTTTTATTTGGATCAATCCTTCTAGGTATATCATTAATATGTTTAATTTATTATATTGAACCAATTTATAATATTTTCTTTAAACTTGACTTTGATATAGTATTTTCACAAAATAACGTTTCAGATTTAAATTTAGCAATGAATGATAGGGTTTTTAATAATTATGGTATGTGAATAGCCCTAGGTTTTGGTTTGCTAATGATTCCATTTGTTCAAGCATATAAAGCTATTTGATATTTACATCCAAGTCAAATAAAATTATCTGTGAATAATAAATAATTATAAATTATAATTTTTTATTATGAATACAGTAGCAATAGTTGGTAAACCAAATGTTGGAAAATCAACACTTTTTAATAGAATTATAGGCAATAAAAAATCTATTGTTTCAGATGAGTCTGGAGTTACAAGAGATCGTATTTATTCATATGCCAATTGATTGACTAGAGAGTTTGAAATAATTGATACTGGTGGATTAAGTTTAAAAAATTCTACTTTTCAAGAAAATATTAATCAACAAGTTGAATTTGCAATTGATGAATCAGATATAATAATTTTTTTAGTTAGCTATAAAAAAGGTATAGATAATGATGATATCTATATATCAAAACAATTAAAAAAGAAAGCAAAGAATAAAAACGTTATATTAGCTGCTAATATGGCAGAAAATTTTAAGCCAGGTGATGATTTAAATCAATTTTATACATTAGGTTTTGGAAGCCCATTAATGATTAGTGCAGAGCATGGTATAGGTACAGGAGATTTATTAGATAGTATTGTTAAACTACTTAAAACACCCAAAAACCCAATTCAATCAAGCCTTACTTTTTGTATTATTGGAAGACCAAATGTTGGTAAGTCAAGTTTAACAAATGCAATTCTAAGAAAAGATAGAGTTATTGTAAGTGATGTAGCTGGGACAACAAGAGACAGCATTGATGTTGACTTTAAATTTAATAATAAAATATACACTCTAATTGATACTGCAGGGATAAGAAGAAAAGGAAAAATTCAACAAGGAGTTGAAAAATATTCTGTTTTAAGAGCAGAAAGAGCTATATCAAAAAGTAAGGTTATTTTATTGGTTCTGGATGGCTCTGAACCATTTACTGAGCAGGATGAAGTTATTGGTGGATTATGTTATGATGCAAATATTCCTACAATAATTATTGTTAACAAAATTGATTTAATTAAAAGAACTGACAAAGATCTCAATCATATTACTAAAACTATTAGATCAAAATTTAAACATTTATCATGAGCACCTATAATTTTTACTAGTGCATTAGAATCTAAAAAAATAAATAATATTTTTGAAGTAATAAATGATATTAATGAACAAGCAAGCAAGAAAATTTCTACATCATTATTAAATGAAATAGTATTGCAAGCTCAAATGATTCAGCAGGCGCCATTATTTAAAGGTGGTAGAATTAATATATCATATTGCACACAAGTGGATTCTCAAATACCAACTTTTGTTATTTTTTGTAGCAATGTGAAATGTTTGCATTTTGCTTACGCTAGATATATTGAAAATAGAATCAGAGAAGCATTTGGACTAACTAAAGTTCCAATTACTCTTTATTGAAAAGATAAAAATGCAAGAACAAGAGGGGTGAAATTAGATGAGTAAAATTTTAGTAATAGGAACTGGAGCATTTGGTACAGCATTAGCAAATGTTCTTTTACAAAATAATCATGTTGTTAATATGTATGGTATTAATGATACACAATTAGATGATCTTAAAAAAGGTTATAATAAAGAATTTTTTGGCAATAAAAAATTATTCAAAAAACCAAATTTAATTACAACTGATTTTGCTGAAGCATCTAAAGGTGTTGATGTAATGATTATTGCTATCCCATCAAAATATATTCAAGATACTTTAAAGGCTCACAAAAAATATATTAAAACTTCTACAATATTAGTAAATTCATCTAAGGGAATTGATCCAATATCAAGATTAAATTATTTTGAGTTAATTAGAAAAATTTTTCCAAGAAATAAAATTTGCTCATTAGTTGGCCCTTCATTCGCAAAAGAATTATTTGATAAGAACTATACAGTTGTTAATGCAGTTAGTAAAGATATAAGAACTGCTCAAAAAATATCTAAAATGTTTGAGACGAAATATTTTAAAGTTAAACCAATAAGTGATGAAATTGGAGCAAGTTTAGCTAGTGCTCTAAAAAATGGGCTTGCAGTTTGTTGTGGAATGTTACATGAGCTTAAATACCCTATTAATACTATTTCCGCTATTATAACTAAAGGGGTTTCAGAAATTGCAAATTACTGTCACTCTCAAGGTGGTGATTTTAATACAACTATTCAATATTGTAGTATTGGTGATATATATTTAACATGCTCAAGTGATCAATCAAGAAACTTTAAATTAGGGCAACAAATAGCTAAATATGGGTTTAAGAAAGCATTATCAAAAATGAATTTAACCTTAGAAGGCATTGAAATTATTAAAGCTATTTATCCAAATATTAAAAATAATAATGATTACATTTTATTTAATTTATTGTATAAATTAATTGATACAAAGATTGAACCAAAAAACTTTATTGAAGCTTTATGAAAAATTATATAAAATTGTCTTTGTAGTTATATTGTTATTTGTTATAATATGTGTATTGAAAAGGTATTTTAATTATGTTGTTTTATCCAAAGAATAATATTTTTAAATATGTATTTTATGATGAAATCACAAGCATCATATTTATTGAATATTTCAGACAATCTGAGAGAGCATTCTATAAAGTTGATCGTTCTTTATTTGAACAAGTGATTTTACCGCAATTAAGAAAAGATCAAGATTTTAGACAGTTATTATTTTGAGGTCTTCATAATGGGATGGTTGCTCAAATTGATAAAGACCATCCAGAAGTTCAAACTATTGATTTAAAAAGTTTTAGGGGAATATAATGTCCTTAAAACCTTTATTCATTACTTTTGAAGGTCCTGATGGCTCTGGTAAATCTACCATATCTAAATTATTTTATGAATATCTAATTAATAATAACACCCAAGCTATTTGAACAAGAGAACCAGGTGGTAATCAAATTAAGATAAGTGAAGAAATTAGAAATATTGTACTAAATTCTGAAAATAAAAATATCACACCTAAAACTGAGATGTTGCTATTTGCAGCTAGCAGATCCCAACATGTTGATGAATTAATAAGACCATATTTAGAAAAGGGATATTATATTATATGTGATAGATATATTCACTCATCATTAGCATATCAAGGTTGAGGAAGAAATTTGGGTATCAAAGAAGTTTATAAATTAAATAAATATGCTACTGACAATTTAATGCCAGATATAGTTTTTTTTATTAATGTACCTTATGAGATGGGGTTAAAAAGAATAACTGATGGAAATAGAGATATGAATAGACTAGATAAAGAATCTCATGAACAGCACAAAAAAATTTATGATGGATATTTAAATGTTATGAAAAAAATCAAATCAAATTATATTATTATAGATGGGACTAAATCAAAAGAAGAAGTGTTAAATGAAGTTATTGAAAAATTTAATAAATACAAAGGTAAATAATGTTATTTTATGAATATTTAAAGCAAGTTAAAACAAATTCGAATAATATATCTCACGCAATAATAGTAGAAACAAGTAATTGTTGTGATTATGAATTTTTAATTAATGAATTTATTAAAACATTAATATGTCATAATTTAAAACCTTATTGTAATAGTTGTAATGATTGTAATTGAATTAATAAAAATAATTATTGTGATCTCATATATTTAAATAATGATAATGAAAAAATTAGCAAACAAGATATATTAAATATTCAAAAACAATTCTCATCGTCATCAATTGAAAAATATGGTAAAAAAATTTATGTAATTAAAGGGATTGAGGAATGTAATAAACAAACATCAAATTCCTTATTAAAATTTATTGAACAAAATCATTCCGATACTTATGCACTTTTTTTCACAAAAAACATTAATAAAATAATTCCTACAATTGTATCAAGATGTAACACGATTAGAATTGATGATAAAGCTATTAATTTAAGCTTGGAAATTGATGGTAGTTATTCAGATTTAATAAATTTTGCATTTGATGATTATAAATATTACAAGCAATTTATTAATGAATATAATTTATATGATATTATTGAAAATGCAAAAAGATTTAGTTCTATTAAAAATGAAAAGGATGAAATTGATTTTATATATTATGCTATTAAATTAAAAAAAGACGAATTTAAAATTTTATTAAAATGTTTATGTTATTATGTTGACATCAGTAAAAAGCTTTTTTTAATTGATATATATAAGAATTTATCATTAAATTTAAATATGAAAAATACATGCATTTTAATTTCAAATCACTTGAGAGGTAATTAGAGTGAAGACTATAGTTGCAAATGCTACACCATTAATTAATTCGGCTATTCATATTATAAGAGTGTCTGGACCTGACACATTTAAAATAATGGATAAAATTTTAGAAAAAAAAATTAAACAACAAGCTTATAGTATTCAACATAATAAAATAATAGAAAATAACCAAATAATTGATGATGTTATTTTATGTGTTTACTTATCCCCAAAATCTTTTACTGGAGAAGATACAGTTGAGATAAATTGTCATGGTAGTGTTTTGATAACAAAAAAAATAATTAATCTTTTAATAAAAAATGGAGCTTATCAAGCTCAACCAGGAGAATTTAGTATGCAGGCTATGCTAAATAATAAGATGAATTATTATCAAATTGAAGCAATGAATAATCTTATTAATTCACAGAATGAGATAGCTTCAAGACTATCAGTGAATTCATTACTTGGTAATGATCTAAACAAATTAAAAGAAATAAGGGATAAGTTTTTTCATATAATCGGAAATATTGAAGTTAATATAGATTATCCTGAATATGATGATGTTCCAGAGCTTAATCATAGAGATATTGTTAATATGCTAATCCCATTAAAAAAAGAAATCATAAGTATTTATGAAAATTCAAAACGAATATTACCAATTTTTGATGGTTACAAAATTGCAATTATTGGAGAACCAAATGTTGGTAAATCATCTCTATTAAATCTTTTATCAAATGATGAAAAATCAATTGTATCAACAATAAAAGGAACAACTAGAGATGTTGTAGAGTCAAACATAATAATAAATGGAATTAATGTTAAACTATTAGATACAGCTGGGATTAGAAACTCTAAAAATAAAATTGAGAAATTGGGTATAGAAAAATCACTAAAAATGATAGATAAAGCTGATTTAATAATTTGATTATTAGATGCTAGTAACAATACAAAAAATAAAATTATTAAAGAAAGCATTAAGTCAAAAAATTATATTGAAGTTTACAACAAATCTGATATTAAAAAAGTGAAAAATAAAATTAATATATCAGTTAAAAATAAAGATATTAAGCAATTATTAAATAAATTTGATGAAATTTTAAATAACTATAACAATATTAAACAGCAAGATGAATTGATATTACAATCAACAAGACAAATAGATTTATTGAGCAATATATTATTTGAAATAGATGAATTACAAAAAGGATTAGAAGATAATCAATCATTAGATTTACTTATAATTAACCTTGAAAAAATTGTTGATTATTTTAATAATATTTTAGGTATTAATTTTCAATATGATAAATTAGATGAATTATTTAAAAATTTTTGTCTTGGAAAATAATATTTTAAATTTTATTAATACTTTTTTCTATATAATCTTTTAGATCACTATCTTTTTCAATTAGTTTAGATACTTTTTCAATTGCGCTCATAACAGTTGTGTGATCTCTATTTGAAAAATAAGATCCAATATCAGCTAATGACATATTGTATTTATGTCTTAAAATATACATGCATATGTGTCTAACATTTGAAAGTTCCTTTAATCTTGATTTCCCCTTTACTAAATCTTCCTTTACACCATATCATCTACATATTGTTGAAATAATTAATTCAGGATTAAATTCATCATTATTTATTAGCATTTTAGTTTGATTCTCACTAATAAAAGAAGCTATAAAATCTTTTGTTATAATTTCATTAGCAGATAAATTTTGGATAGCAAAGAAGCTGACTTTATTTAAGAAACCTATTAATTTTCTTAAATCATTATTGTAATATTTTATGATTTCACTTATTGCTTCATCTTGGAAAACAAAAGCAGATTCTTGTTGTTTGATTTTTTGCATAATTATTCTTTTAAGAGCATCAGATTCAGGTTTTTGAATTTTTATAGTTAACCCACTACTAAAACGCGATACCATTCTCTCCTCTAAAGAGTCTAATAATTCTGGATCTTTATCTGATGTGATAACGATTTGTTTATTGGCATTAACTAAATTATTAAAGATGTTGAAAAATATTTCATTGGTTTTTTCTTTACCTGCTAAATATTGAATATCATCAATTAATAGTAAGTCATATGATGAATATTGAATTTTTAGATCTTCTACAAAACTACCACCTTTAGATAAAGCCATGAAAACATCTCGTGTAAATTCATTTGAATCAATATATTTCACTTTTTTATTTTGGAATTGTTTAATATAAAGGTTACCAAGACCATTTATTAAATGAGTTTTACCTAATCCAGTTGATCCATAAATAAATAAAGGGTTATACATATTTCCTAAATTTTTCGCTATTGCACAAATTGCATTATAAGCACTTTTATTAAATTCTCCAACAATAAAATTCTCCAATGTAAATTCAGGGTTTACATTGGAATCATCATTTAAATTGTTTTTTGCATCATTAATAATATTATTATCAATATTAGAAATAGATTTCTCTTCTCTTAAGATAAAAAATATATTAAATTCTTTATTGAAATAATCTTTGAAAAAATTAGCAATAATTGTTTTATATTCATTGGAAAAAATACTTTTAGCAAAAATAGAAGGAACTTGTACATATATGTTTACATTATCAAATTTAACTATTTTAGATGGTTTAATACAATTATTAAATATTGATTTATTTGTGAAACTAGATTCTAACGATTCAATCAACTTAAATCAAATTTGTTCTATATTTGATATGTTCATGTTAATTGTTTATTTTAGCTGTTGAAACTGTTGTTCCATTTGGTCCAGTTTGGGTAATAGTTATTGTTTGATTATTAGCTTCACCTGTTAAGTATGGATTTTTAAGTTCAATACCATTCTTTTTAGCTTCATCGATTTCAGTTTTTAATTTTATTAATTCTTCATCAACAGTTTCAATAGAAAGATTTTTAGCATTTGCAAAAGACTCTTTAATTTTTTTCACCTTTAAAATAATTGCATTATTGTGACTTACTGCAAGTAAATAGAAAATAAATAAAATTACAGCAATAACAAAGAAAACAGCAGTTGCTGCAAACAATATAACACTAACACCTTTTCATAATGTTTCTTGATCAGCTGCTATATTAAAAATAGATACATGATTAGTTGTTTCTACATATAGTAAAGTTGCAAAAACAGCTAGAATTACACAAATAATTCCAAAAATTATAAATGACACAAATTTTAATTTACTTTTATACATAATTCACCTATTCTTATTTGATAATTAGTATCATATATATTATATAATATATTTAACATAAATAATTCACAAAAATAAAAGGAGGTACATATGTTAAAGTCAATGATTGGTTCAATTGTAACCAAAAATATGGCAAAAAAACTAAAAAACTCCACCATTCAAGAAGATGATATTAAAGATGTATTAAGAGAAATAAGAATTACTTTATTGGATGCTGATGTTAATTTTACAGTTGTAAAGAATTTTATTAATAATGTTAAAGCAAAATCTATTGGTCAAGTTATAGATAAAAAACTTTCACCATCAGACTTTTTGTTATCAATTATTAAAGATGAGTTAATTGAAGTTTTAGGTAAAAAGAAAGATGAAGTTAATTTCAATAAAAAAATAAATAAGATAATGATGGTTGGATTACAGGGTTCAGGAAAAACTACTACTTGTGCTAAAATTGCTCAATACGCTAGAGCAAATTATAAAAAGAAACCATTATTAGTGGCTTGTGATATTTATCGTCCTGCAGCAATTGATCAACTTAAAACATTAGCAAATGAAAATAAATTTGATTTTTATGAAAAAGGAACACAAAATCCAATCCAAACAACTAAAGAAGCATTAAAGATAATGGATGAAAATAAGAATGATGTTGTTATTATTGATACTGCTGGTAGATTACAAACAAATCAAGAGTTAATGGATGAACTTGTTAATATCAAAAAAACATTTTCACCAGATGAAATTTTATTAATTATTGATGCAATGTCTGGTCAGGATATTATTAATGTTGCTCAAGAATTTGATAGAGTTTTAAAAATTACTGGTATTGTTATTACTAAATTAGATTCAGATGCTAGAGCTGGGGCAGCATTATCACTTACTTCAATTTTAAATGTTCCAATCAAATTTACAGGTACTGGTGAAAAGGTTGGTAGTTTAGATTTATTTTATCCAGAGAGAATGGCAGATAGAATTCTTGGTTTAGGTGATATTGTTACATTAGCTGAAAAAGCTGCAGATGTCATAGATGAGAAGAAAGCTAGAGGCCAATTAGAGAGAATGCTATCAGGTAAAATGGATCTAGAAGATCTATATAATCAAATGGGGCAAATATCTAAAATGGGTTCTATTTCTGGTATTGCTGGTATGATTCCAGGTTTACAAGATAAAATCACTCCAGATAAAGAACATGAAATAGAAGAAAAATTAAAAGTAACAAGAGTATTGTTAAATTCAATGACAATCAAAGAAAGAAGAAATCCAAAATTATTTAAAAAAGAACCAAATCGTAAAGTTAGAGTTATTAAAGGATCTGGACGTAAACCTGAAGAATTAAATAGACTTTTAAAGCAATGGGAAGATGGTAATAAAAAAATGCTTGAAATAGGTTCAAAAATTAAAAGCGGAATTAACCCATTTGCCAATGCTAAATTACCAAAATAATGCAAAACAATAAAATAAATTGATATCCAGGTCATATGAAAAAAGCTACAGACAACATCATTAAAAAAATTAATGAAGTTGATTTTGTTATTGAAGTATTAGATGCAAGAGATATTAATCTAACCTCAAATAAAGAAATTTTAAATTTAGTAAAAAATAAACCATTAATCAGAATAGCATTAAAAAAAGATTTATCAGATATTTATAATGTAAATGATAATGTTATTATAGGATCAATAAAAGATTGTGGTTTTAAAAATGTAGTAATTAATAATTTAAATAAATTTTTTGAAGAAAAAATAAAAAAATTAGAACTAAAAGGTTTAGTTAAACCGAATTTTATCGGTATGGTAATAGGTATTCCAAATATTGGTAAATCGTCATTGATCAATTTTTTAGCTCCAAAGAAAAATTTAATGACTGAAAATAGAGCTGGAGTAACTAAAAAACAAGTTACTAAAAAAATAAATGATAATTACTATCTAATTGATACTCCTGGAGTATTAGTTAAAAATATAGAGTCTGATATTGATGGGTACAAACTTTCAATTTTAAATTGTATTGCAAAAAAAGTTATTCCTTTCAATAAGGTATTAGAATTTCACTTTAACTTTTTGAAAGATAATTATTTCGAACAATTAATTAATTATTTTAATGATCAATCTATCAACTTTGATACATATGAATCTTTTAAATTATCTTTATCTAATTCAAAGAAATTTATTAATGATGGTAATAAAATAGATGAAAATAGATTATTTGAATATTTGTTTAATTTATTTTCTCAAAGTAAAATATGTAAATTTCACTACAAATAATATATAATTTAATTATGTTTTATTTTTATGATTTATCAAAATCTAATAAAGAACATGCATGAAATTCAAAATTTATTATTACAAATATACTAATGCCTTTTTGTTTATTCATATGATGTTTTTTAGTTGGATTTACACACAAAACTTTTTTAGAAGCTGGTTGAGGGATTAATCAAATCAATTCAAGCTTATCAGTAGGGGATGAAGTTATAAGATTATGAATGTTATTGTTTACATCAATAATATTAGTTTTAGCTATTTATAATATATATGCAACCATAAGATCAGGTCTTAACAACTGGTTCTTATTATCACTAGGTATTTTTAATTGATTATTTTTATATAAATTTATTAAGCAATCACATCATTTTAGATTGTTTGAAAGATTTATCCACAACCATAAATTTCATGAATCAAACATCATTCAAGTTTCATTTTATAATTTATATTCTTGCATCAAAGGTGACATAAGATTCAATAAAATAGCTATAAACACAATACTTTATTCAGCTACATTTTTATTTTTCTTTATTGGATTTGTATTTATCTTAATTCCTGATTTAGATGGAAATTTCAAAACAATAAACAATACATTCTCATACAACATAAGTGTGTATTTTACTAATTTAACTAACATGGCTTGTTTCTTATTTTTGATTGGATTTGTTTTCTTTCAAAATAAAAAATTATATTTTTCTAACAGATTAGCCATTAATATGTGTTCATATATAACTGTAGTAGCTTTAATTTATTGATGTGTATTATTCCCAACATCTGCTGGTTCATGAGTATCAGGTGAAGCTTCTGCATTATCTATAGTTGAAGGTATATGACTTCATGCTTTTACTCCTATTTTATTTATTTCTTTTGTACTAAATAGCTCTGGTATAAGTTTAACTTTACAAAGAGGGAATTATTGAAAACGTTCAGGAATTGTGTTGTTATATCCACTATGATATATGTCATATGCTTATTCTATTCCTTTTTTAGTAAGAGAGTCAGTATATGGAGCTTTTACAAATTTAAATCCATATGGATACATATGAGATAATAATGAATTAGTAAAAAATGGTAACCCATTATATGTTTTTGCCATAATAGGATTTGGATTGTTATTTATCTTTGTTATGTTTATATATATTGGTTTAGTAAATTTAATAAATAAAAATAATTATAGATTTAGAAACATTAATACAATTAATTAATTTCTAATTTTATTAATCTATTTAATTCAACAGCATACTCCATTGGAAGTTCTTTTGCAAATTCATCAATAAAACCTAAGACAATTAAATGTTTGGCATCTGCTTCACTAATGCCTCTTGACATTAAATAATTTAATTGCATATCAGATATTTTACTTATACTAGCTTCATGTTCTATAATTGAATTATTATTTTCATTTTTTTCATATGGAATAGTTTCAGATATTAATTCATTATCTAACAACAAAGTGTCACATTGAATTTTTGCTTTAGAATTTGATGCATTTTTTCTAATGTCAACATAACCTCTAAAAATAGATTTTGAATTTTTATATCCAATAGATTTACTAATGATATTAGATTTAGTATTTTTATTTAAATGAATCATTTTGGCACCAGTATCCTGAATAACATTTTGATTTGCGATAGCAACAGAAATACAATTACCACATGCATTTTCTCCAGCAAGAATACATGATGGGAATTTTATATTGTGTTTTGATCCAATATTTCCATCAACTCATGTCATAGTTGCATTGTCTTTAACAATTGCTCTTTTTGTAACGTAATTTAAAACATTATCTGATCAATTTTGTATTGTTGTATATTTCATTTGAGCATTTTCTTCCACATATATTTCAACTACAGCAGCGTGTAAATTATTACTTGAATAAATGGGAGCAGTACATCCCTCAATATAATGTAAGCTAGAATTTTTATCAACAATAATTAATGTTCTTTCAAATTGCCCTAATGATTGAGAATTGATTCTAAAATATGATTGTAAAGGTTTTTCTATTTTTGTATTTGGTGGTACATAAATAAAAGTTCCACCACTTCAAACACTGGTGTTTAGTGCAGCATATTTATTATCAGTATAAGGAACTAATTTATTGAAATACTTCATAAATAATTCATGATGTTGTTTATAAGCTGTGTCAGTATCACAATAGATAACTCCTAAATCATCTAATTCTTTTTTATGTTTATGATATATAACTTCAGAATCTAATTGTGTTGATATTCCGTTTAGGAATTTTGCTTCAGCTTCTATGATACCAAGTTTATTAAATGTATCTTTTATTTTTTGTGGAATATCATCTCATGATTTAGATTTTTTTCCCAATAAATCTGAATAGTATATGAATTCATTAAAATCTATTTCATTAAGATCATTACTTCATTTTGGATTTTTTTGCTCTAAAAATGATTCATATGCTTTTAATCTAATATTTAACATATCATTCATTTCATTTTTATGTGATGATATTTTTTCTATAACTTGCTTATCTAATCCTTTTTCAAATTCATTATTTATCATGTTATTTTCCTTTAAAAACATTTATAAAAGCATCACATCCTATTAATGAGCATTTTATTCTATTTGGTTGTTTATATATTTCACTGAATGCAATTAATTCACCCAGTAAACTTTCATCATATTGTTCATTATTTATCATTGCTTTATAGTTATTAAAAATATTATCTACATCATTTATATTTTTATTAATTAATAAATCACAAAAAATATCAGTAGAAGCTGTTGAAATAGCACATCCAATGCCACTAAACTTTGCATCTGTAATAAGATCATTATTTAATTTTATATAAACTGTAAAATCATCAATACATGATGCTGATTTATTATGAAACTTAATATAACCATCAAGTTTGGTATCTTCACTTATTTTGTGAATAGGATTATCATAATGAGAAACAATAATTTGTCTTAATATATCTTTATCATTATAAAAGCTCATTTAATATATCCTCCTTATTTAATTTTTTTATCTCTTCTATAAATTTTAATATATCAGATTTATCATTATACAAATAGAAACTAGCTCTAACAACAGCTGGTTGGCATAAAACATGATTTAATAATTTTGCACAACTTAATCCTGATCTTACAATAATATTTTTTTTACCTAAATAATTTGCAAGATCTTGGCTATGTATACCCTTAAAATTAAATGCTAAAACAGATGATTCAGATTTTCAATTATGAACTACTAAATCTTTAACTGAAGATAATTCTTTTTTTAACAATTCATAGATTTCTTTTTCGTGCTGTTCAATTTTTTCATATCCTATATTCATGAAGTATTGTAATGCCCCATACAAACTATATATTCCACTAACGTTTGGAGTTCCACCTTCAAATTTTTCATACTTATTCATAAATGTAAATTTATCTAAATGAATTTCTCCACTCATTCCCCCACCATATTTAAGAGGTTTAAATTGATTCATTCATTTTGTCTTCATGAAAGCAACCCCAATACCTGGAGATGAAAACATTTTATGACCACTATAAGCTAGAAAATCAATTCCTCATTTTTTCACATCAACTTGTTTATGAGCAATGTATTGTGCAGCATCAACACAAATAAATATATCTTTATTATACGATTTAATAGTATCAACAATAGATTCAATTGGAAGTGTGTTTCCTAGCACATTAGACATTCCTGTAAAACTTACTATTTTAGTTTTTTTAGTTAATTTCTTTTCAAAATCTTTAGCTGTTAAACCGTATTCATTAGCTTCAACATAGTTAATTTTTAATTTCTTTTTTTCAGCTAAATTAAATCAAGGTAATAAATTAGATGCATGTTCATAATGAGTTAATAATATTTCATCACCTTCTTTTACAAAATCTTCCAAACCTATAGCAAATAAATTTAATGATTCAGTTGCACCACTTGTAAAAATAATTTCTTGCACATCTGCATTAATAAATTGAGCATTTAATTTTCTACAATCATCAATAACTTTATGCGCTTTATAACTAAAAATAGAATCATTATTATGTGGATTAGTTGATTGTTCAATTAAATATTTGTTGACATAGTCAATTACTATATCAGGTTTTAATGTTGTAGCTCCAGAATCAGCATAAACAATATCAGGATTTTGTTTAAATCATTTAAAATCTTTTTTTATATTCAACATATTAACCTCACATATCTATTATTTTTTGCTTGTAATAATTTTTTTTGTATTCATCTAAATTATTTAAACAATTAAATATTTTATTTGAAATAATCATTAATTTTGATTCAAATTGATTCAACCCATGACACATTAAATAATTCATTTCATTTTCATTAACTTTACCGATAACTAAACCATGAGTTGCTTTAACTTCATTTGTATTTAAAATAAATTTAGGACAACCAATAAACTTAGCATCATCACTATCAATTATTCCATCAATAAAAATATTTATTTCTGAATTAATAGATTTATTAGCGATGCCATTAATATTTAATTGTGTAGAACTTTCATTCAAATTTAATGATGTTGCTCTAACATTAGCTACTATGTTAGAACCTAAACAATTAACATTTATATCAATAGATTTTTGCATTTTATTATTAATTATTGTAATAAAACTATTTAAATTAACATTATTTTGTAAATTAATATTGATAGTATTTTTTGTTGTATCATTAACAAAAAAAATTATGTTAAGATTTTGATTATTATTAATATCAATATTTGTATCACCATTAACTTCATAGAAATTATTTTGCATTAAAATGTCCTCCGATACATTCGTTGACAACTTTAGCTTCTTCTTTTACACCATATTCCAAAAGAGTTTTCTTGTATCCTTTTTGAAATACCTTTATTGCAAGATTAATATCTCCTAGAGCAACAATCTTTTTGTTAGCCAATAAAACAACTTTATTTGGATTTAATTCTTTAATTGTTGATAAATTATGAGAAATAAAGATAATAGTTTTTTTCTTGTTTATTTCATGTTTTAAAATATTAATAATTAAATTAGTTGTATCAAAATCTAATCCACTATCAATCTCATCAAGCATGATAATATTAGGGTTTAATAATAACATTTGTGCAATTTCATTTTTCTTTTTTTCTCCACCACTAAAACCATCATTAATAGATCTTGATAAAAAATCTTGATTAAGTTCTACTACTTTAAGAATATTTTCGAAAATACTATACATTTTTAGAATATTATTAGTATTATATTTTTTTTGGAATATGGTTCTATAATAATCAATCATTTTAATTCCAGAGATCTCAATTGGGTCTTGATATGAAAGAAATAATCCGATATTTGAACGATAATCAATTGATTTATTTATTATTTCTTGTCCATTAATTTGAATTGATCCTGTTATCTCAAATAAATTACTAAATCCCATTAAAGATTTAAGTAATGTAGATTTTCCTTGACCATTTTGTCCTAATATACAAACCACATCACCTTCATTAATATCTAAATTGATATCATTGAGTATGATATTATTACTACTTTTTACTAATAAATTAGATATTTTTAACATAAATAACAAAGACCCACTTTTTTTTTAAATCTTTCTAAAAATGATATAATTAATATAATTATAGATTAATATATTAAGGTTTGATAATGAAAAAGTCAAGAAAAATTGCTTTAGGAGTAGTAACAGGTGTAGTGCTAGCAACAGTTGCAGGGGCACTACTTGGTGTTTTTATTCCTCCATTATTATCTAGACAATCACTTGATAGTTTGGTTACTAAACAAGTAAAACCAAGTGAAGGAAATGGTAATTTTCAAAAATATGAACTTAATCAAGAATTAACAGATTTAGCTGATTTACCGTATTCTCAAAAAATGCAAAGTATTGAAGATTTTTCAAAAAAAGCATTAAATTCTGAAACGGGATTTAACAAAGTTATTTCTGGACTTGTTAGCAATTACATTATTGAATTTTGAAAAAATTATAAAAATTCTGCAGCTTATGAAGAAAGATATGATGAGTGAATTGATAGCATTAATGAGCAATGAGATACAGAAGTTTCAAACTATAAAAAACAATACGGTAGTAATTGAGAGTATTATTTCCAATTACAAGTTTTGGATCCTGTAGGTGGGAATGAATCAGATTGAAAACGAAATAAATTGATTGCAAATGTTAATACTGCATTTGATGATTTTATGTTTTCAAATTACTATATTAATGCTATGAGAAAAGATGGCTCAGATGTTATTACATCTTTCTCTACATTAACACCATCTATTCAAGAATATCTTATATCTGAGCAATTAGTTAATGGTAAAGATGGAGATGGAACAAGAAATAATATAGTTTTTCAGCCATCAAAAACACAAATAGAATTAGATGCTACATCTTTAGCTAAAGCTAAATTTCAAGAATTTGTTTTTATGGAATGAGTTAAAGCTGAATTACCATTAATTACCTCAATGACATTATGAAAACATGTTGATCCATCAACTGTCTCATATAATGGTTACTCATTTTTTAATACTGAAAAAATAAATCAAATCTATAGTGGTACATATTCTAATTTATCTACACGTTCAATCCAAACTAGAGATGATTCGTCTTCAAGTGATTCTTCAGGAGATTCATCAAGCGATGGTTCTTCTGATAGTGGTGATTCAGGTAGTTCAAGTGGTGTATCCATTACTGCATCATATGATTGACAAGCATTTCCTGTTAAATCGTCTATAACATCTTCACCTGATGGTAATGTTACTATTAATGCAACAGATAAGTATAACTCATTTGCTAAGTCATTTAATAATAATTATAAAAATGAATTTATTTTAGGTAATACTGGAGGAATAAATATTCCAGTTAAATATACTGATGATTCTGCTACATTGTATTTTATTAAATTATCAGGTGGGTCTAATTCAGTTTTCAACACATCATATACACAATATGCAGCAGGAGCAACATACAAATTTAATGAATTATTAGGAATTAGTGATAGTAATGTTCCAGTTGCAACAGCATTAAAAACAGGGCTAAACGGTTTATCTGGAACTGAAATTATGTCAAATTTTATGAGTACTTCTGCAACTACAGGATATGTAACACTTCCTGCAGCTATCCAAGCTGGAATTAATGATGATGCTCAATTTAATTTTAAAGGTTTTTATAATGGTGTAAAAGCTGTTACTGACACAGTTAATATTCAAAATACCCCTTTTATTCTTACTAGAAATGAATCTGGGGTTCATATTATTGGTATAGATCGTTATGAAAAAATAAAAGCAGCTAGTAGTTATGAAGGTAAAATTAACGAAATTGCAAACACGTTATTATGAAGATACATCCTTGTTAAAGCTGGAATGAATGATTCTAATTATTTAAACAATGGATTTACATCATTAGACTTAGAAACTGAAATTAAAAATTATTATACAAATAATAGAGATAAATTACTTTTTAAATATATATGTAATGCTGAAAGTGCTAATGAACAAAATAAACCAAAACCTGAAGAATATATTTTTAGTAGCAATTTCACTTCTATTCCAACTACATTGTCATTAAGTACAAGTATTTATAATGATTACATTAATAAATTCATTGCCTATGTAGATTATAAAAATCAAATAGATCATTCATCAACCGTTAAAACTAAAATTCTTGAACTCCAAAACACTAATACTTTAGTTAATAAAAATTATGGTAATTCTGTTGTTTCAAATGGAATTGGGGCGATGCAACCATATAAAAGGGATGATACAAAAAACAGCTCATCTGTTACTTGAAAAAATGAAGCATATGTAGATGAAACATATGGGATGTATAATTCATTATCATTATTTGAAAATTTAGATGGATCAACTAAATTTACAAATTCAGGATTAAAAGAGAAATTAGATGCTGTGTCAGAAAGTGTTAATACTTTATATACAACTAATTTTGCATCAAACTTAATTTTAAAAAAACTTACATATTCTTCTGCTAAATATAACCAATATGTTTTAGTTGGTTCACAAAACCCAACATCATCAATGTATTATGCTGATGATTATGAAATATTAAATCAAACATTAAATAATTGAGTAACTGGTAATCTAGAAACAGTTAAAAGTATAGTTCAACTTCAAAGAAGTTTAGCTGAAATAAATTATCAAGAAATTGAAAGCACAAGATCACATAGTTCTGATGCTAAAGCAACAACTCAATCAGTTTTTGATGCCAATAACTTTGCATTAACAAATTCATATCAATCTTTAACAGAAATGAAAGCTACTCCTGCTATACCTACATCACAAGAAAATAGTACTGATTTTGTTAACTATTATTTACAAAAATCATATGATACTATTAAAAAGTTAAGTTTAGCAACAGCTGAATTAGCTCAATATCAAGGAACTGAAGCATTAGATATAGATGGATTATATCAATTAGCTAGATTAAATTGAATTAAAACAATTTTGAAAGATCCATATAGCACAAATGCTCTTGACTTTATTCAAGAAGTTATTGGTTTAAAATATGCATTTGATTATAATCCTGAAACTAATCAATATGAATTTACTAAATTTAAAAATTATTTAATTCAACAAACAGATAATAATAAAAAAGCAGCCTTTGTATGAGTTAATGAAGAAAGAAATGATTTGATTAAAGGATATAGTGATTTAACTACAGATCAAAAATTTTCACTTAAAAAATATAATGCTCAATCTACAGATATTCATGGGTATATTTATCAAGGTTTAAATGGTGTCTTAACTAATTATAAAGACGGAGATTATTTTAAAACTGATTTTACTTTTAATGATAATACGTCATACTATACAACTGCTCCAGTTACAAAAGGATCACAAAACTATGTTGGATTCCAAGGAATGGTGTTTGAGTCATCAACAAGCACTGATATTCCATCTGATGCTTTAACTAAAATGTTTTCATCTGATCTTTATGTCTACAATAGAACGGATGATGAAAGTGCTGAACCAACTAATAAAGGTTCAATGTACAATATTGGGTCTAGAGAGAATTTAATTAAAGAAATGGAAAATGGTATTTATACATGAGATGCTGTTATTAAAACTCAAAAATGACTAAATGATTCTTTTGATATTAATACTAATGATGTTAGACAAGATAAATTATCAAACGCAAGAGAAGATTTAATAAAAATTGTTAGAGATAATCAAACTAAAATTCCTGATACATTATTTGAAAGAAATGTTGGATCAATTTTAGCAACAGATTCATCATTATTTAATTCAAGTTCAATGTACTTTGGTGATGTTGATACACCTGGAGCAGTATTATCTCAAGTTGTCTTCACTCAATTTAATCAATATGATGTTATTAAATTATTTGATACAAATGGTGATAGTATATTAGATGATAATGATGTTGGTATCAATTGAACAACAGTAGCAAGTGATAATTTTTTAGGAACTAGTGCTGATGCTTTCTTTATTGCAGCAATGAATTGATATTTTGCAAACACATCATATAAAACTACAGCAAATTCAAATACTGATAAAGATCAACCTAAATTCTATACATATGATAGAAGATTAAATGATTTATATGGTGAAGATTTATTAGAAAATTACAAGGAATCAGTTTAATCTAAAAAATATTAAATAAATATTCATAGTTTAACAAAAATATTTTGTCTTATATTAGGGGATATGTTTAATTTACTTTACTTTCAAAAAAAAAAAAAAAAAGATATAATGAAATTGAAAGGGAATGGTAAAAAATGGATTTAGCTAAAAAAGCAAAGAGTATTAAGATTACATCTATTGTCGCAATTTTAATGGTGATATTAATCATTATAGGGGTTGTAGTTGCTGTTACATCAGTTGGTGTTACAGAATATTATGATCCTTATTTTGGTGATTATCAAGAAGCATCACTTAATATAGCTCAATTAATAATTGGAGTAGTATTAATAGTTATTGCAGCACTTGTATCAGGAATAATGACTTTAGTTAATGCAATTAGAATTCTTGCAACTGATTGAAAAGATGAATCATTAAAAAATGATAAAACATTATGAGGTATATTAACTTTATTAATTCTTGGTCCAATTGGCTCATTAATTTTTGGAATCAAGGCAACAAAAACTCTAGGTTCTAGCAAGTAGCCAACAATAAAATTAAATTACAGATTTATTTTGATAATAAGGCTAGTGCCTTATTATTTTCTATTACCTCTCCATAATTTTCAAAAATTCAATTTATAATATTATTTTTTTAGTATGGTAAAATTATATAGTTATAATGCACCATTAGCTCAGCTGGTAGAGCAATTGACTCTTAATCAATGGGTCACAGGTTTGAATCCTGTATGGTGCACCATATTAAAACTATTAGAAAGGTTGGATTATGGAAACTTTATTGAAGAAAGATGAATTAATTGATAAGATTAAGATTTTTAATAAAATTTTTGAATTAGATTTTATTAACTCAGATGAATTTTCTAAAAATTGAAAATCTTATTTAGATCCAATTTCAAAACATTTGTATAATAAAACATATCTTTCATTAACTAAAGATGTTCCTTTAGAAGGTAAATTACCTCCAGGATCACTTGAAATTTATTATAATATGTTTAATTATATTCTTCATGATTTAAAATCAATGAGAGTGCTTAAAATTGTAGATGAAATTTATTGTGCAGCACAAGATGTTAAAAGAACATTTGATGAGTTCTTATCAATTAATAATTTTCATGTTTCTATTAACAAACAAATTGTTAATGATAATGAAGTAATTTCATATCAACTATTCCCAACAATTTAAAATCCTATAATAATAGGATTTTTTTATATAATATATAAGTTATTATGATTATATAAAAGGACCTATTATGGATAGAAAATTTAATGAACAAGAATTAATTAGAAGAGATACTTTAAAAAAATTACAAGATATGGATCAAAATCCATATGAAGTTGAAAGTGTAAAAAGAACACTTACATTAAAAGAATTTGAAGATAAATATAATAAATTTTCAAAAGAAGAATTGCATGAAAATAAAAAATTAGATCAAGAAACATTAGTTGGAAGAATAATGTCTAACAGACAAACTTTTTATAATATTAAAGATTTTTCATCAATTGGTCAAATTTATATCAACAAAAAGAATTACCCTAAAATATTTGAATATGCAAAAAATATAGATATTGGTGATATTGTAGAAGTTAAAGGTAAAGCAATGAAAACCATGACAGGCCAAGTTACTTTGGATGTTCAAGAAATTAAAATAATATCTAAAGCTTTAAAGGTTTTACCAGAAAAATTTCATGGTTTAGCTGATGAGGAACTAAGAAGTCGTCATCGTTATGTGGATTTAATTGTTAATAATGATTCAATGAATACTTTTATTATTCGTTCTAAAATTATTAAAATACTTAGAAACTACATGGATGGATTAGGATATTATGAAGTTGAAACACCAGTACTTCAACCAATTTTAGGTGGGGCAGCAGCAAGACCTTTTATTACTCATCATAATGCACTAGATCGTGAATTTTATTTAAGAATTGCAACTGAGCTACCATTAAAAAAATTGATTGTTGGTGGTTTTGAAAAAGTATATGAAATTGGAAGAATTTTTAGAAATGAAGGTATGGATGCTACTCATAATCCAGAATTTACTTCTATGGAAGCTTATACAGCTTATGCTAATATGGAAGATACAATGGATTTGGTTGAAAATATTTTTAAACAAATATCAAAAGAACTAAATATAACAAAAGTAAAATATAGAGGATTTGACATTGATTTATCAAAACCTTTTAAAAGAATTCATATGGTGGATTTTATAAAGCAAGAAACTGGTGTTGATTTTTGAAAAGTACATGATGATAAAGAAGCTGTTGAATTAGCTAAAAAACATAAAATAGAACTCGAAAAACACCAACAGACTGTAGGACATGTTATTAATTTATTTTATGAACATTTCTGTGAAGAAAAATGTGTTTTACCTACATTTGTACATGGTCATCCTACAGACGTATCACCACTTGCTAAAATAGATTATAGTGATAAAAGATTTACAAAACGTTTTGAATTATTTATTGGACAAAAAGAGTTTGCAAATGCCTTTGCTGAATTAAATGATCCTATTGATCAATATGAAAGATTTTTAGCTCAATTAAAAGAAGCTGAACTTGGAAATGATGAAGCTAATGAAATGGATATGGATTTTATTGAAGCATTAGAATATGGTTTACCACCAACTGGAGGATTAGGTATTGGAATTGATCGTTTAGTAATGTTATTTACTGAAAATGATTCAATCAGAAATGTTTTATTATTTCCTCATATGAAAGATAACAAATAATGAAGGTTTATTCTGATTATATAGCTAAATATAATAGACAACAAACATTAAAAATTATTTCAAATATCAAAAAAGAAATATATCAAATGTTTAATGATATGTTTAAGCTGATAGATGTTGATGCTCCAATTACATGTAATATTAATGAGTATTTTTCAGATAAAAGAATCATTACTTTTGATAACAATATAACCAACAGAATTATTGAATTAACCCCATATATTAATAATTATTTAATTAAATTAGTTAAGGATTTCGAATTAGAACCTGGAATGGGCGTTATTTGCTATCATAGTAATTTAAATAGAGACATTCAAGTTAATCCTAATATCGCTTCATACAGTTTTAGTTATACATTGCAAATTAAATATCTATTAGCTGAGATAAATGAAACAAAAATAAATAATTTAGCTGCACTTCTAATTAAAAAATTAAATGAGTTAAAAACTATTCAACAATATGGGATAAAAATTCCTAAAAAAATAAATATAACAACAATAAACAAACTATATAAGCAATATCCACTTATTGATAAGAAATTATTAATCAATGAAGTTTGTAATAAATTAGGCAATTGCTTAATTTTTCAAACAGCCGGAAATAATAAACATCAAATAAGTTATTTAGAAAACAAAATTGGTGTTTATGGAGAAAATGTATGTAGCTATTACATTTACAATAAAATAAGTAATTCGGTATTAAATCTTTTTACAATTTATTCGATTGCAAATAAAAATGAAGTCATTGAAAAAATTAAATCAGCAAATTATAAATTAGATAGTTTTGAAAATTTAATTACTAATATCCCTGAAAGTAGTGATCAAATAGGAATAGAATTTAATCTTACTAACTATTTAACATATGTGCTTGAAAAATATTCTGTAGAAGAAGTTATTTCATGTCCAGAAAATTTAGAATGAAATAAAGAACAAAATAAATAAAAAGGAGACATAAAATGCTAAATTCAGAAAAGACAACTTATTTATTAACTCATATTCTTGACAATAAGAATATTAATATTTTATTGTTGGGTAATACAATAGATCAAACAAAAAAAGCGTATGAAATAAAAATGCTTTTAAATGATCATGGTTTCAGTAATGTTTATTGTGTAGATAAAGAGTATGAAAGTATTAATTCAACTCCAATGGATTTTGAATTAACTATTTTTTGCATGAATCCAAATAAACTTAATTCAATATTACAAAAAACGAAATTATGTAATTTTGGTCTAATTTTAATCCAACCAAATTCAGCAAATGAAGAAACTATTTTATTTTTAAATGACCATAATTTAAATTTTCAACAAGGCTGTATTATTGACTATTATAGATATTTTAAATAATTATTTTTAAAAATTAATTATATGGTATACTTATCTATATATTAATTAATAGAAAGGACAATTATGGCAAATTTAAACGTTAAAGGGATGGAATTAATTGCTTTAATTTTAATGTTAATCCCATTTGTATCAATTATCGGTTTAGTAATCTACATCGTATTCTGTGGTGCATTAAAAGGTAGTATTTTAAAATTAATTATTGCTATCCTAACTATTCCTTTTGGGTTGTTAGCTGCAATCTTCCTATGATTAGATGCATTTAGTGTAATTAACTTAGACTAATCAATTCTTTAAATATATCAATAAAAAATACTGCACATCTGCAGTATTTTTTATTCCCTACATTAATTTATTGATATACTTTATATGTTGTATAAGGGGTAATATGAAAAATAAATTATTGATAACAAGTGAATCTGTAGGTAAAGGACATCCAGATAAAATATGCGATCAAATATCAGATTTAGTATTAGACGAGTGTTTAAAACAAGACAAAGATGCTAGAGTAGCATGTGAAGTTTTTGCAAGTAATAGATTAATAGTTATAGGAGGAGAAATCACTACAAAGGCATATGTGGACGTAGTTAAATGTGCTTGAGATGTATTAATTCCTCTTGGGTATAATGAAAATGATTTTACAATAATTTCAAATGTTAATAAACAAAGTAGTGATATTAGCCAAGCAGTTAATAAAAAAGAAATTGCAGCTGGAGATCAAGGCATAGTTTTTGGATATGCTACAAATGAAACAAATCAATATTTACCTTTAACAATTGTTTTAGCAAATGAACTAGTTGAAAAATTAGAAAAATTAAGAGTAAGCAAAAAATATCCATGAATTAAATCAGATATGAAAAGTCAAGTAACTATTGATTATTCAAATCCTAAGAATTTACAAATAGATACAATGCTTATTTCAGTTCAACATGATGAAAAAGTTTCTAAAAAGGAAATTGATAATGTCATATCAAAATTAATGATTGATGTTGCTAATAAATATAAATTAAATACAAATTTTAAAAAATTAATTAACCCATCAGGAAAATTTGTTATTGGTGGGCCAATTGGTGATACTGGATTAACTGGTAGAAAAATAATTGTTGATACTTATGGTGGCATAGCACGTCATGGTGGTGGGGCTTTTAGTGGTAAGGATTACACAAAGGTTGATCGATCTGGCGCATATTTTGCAAGATATGTGGCTAAAAACATTGTAGCAGCAGGATTAGCTGATAAATGTGAGATTCAATTTGCTTTTGCTATAGGAATGAATCGCCCAGTTGCCTTCTTTATTGAAACTTTTGGTACTAATAAAGTTGATATGGATATCATTTATAATCTTGTTAAAAAGCATTTTGATTGAACAGTGGCTGATATTGTCAATAAGCTACAACTTAAAAAACCAATTTATTCTAAAACATCAGTTTATGGGCATTTTGGTAAAAATATAATAGAATATACATGGGAACAATTAGATTACAAAGATAAATTAAAATTATTAAAATAAGGATGAAATGATGCAAGAGAATTATAAAACAAGTTTTTGACAACCAGTAGGATCAATGCTGAAGTTTACATCAAACATTATTTTTAAAAAACCCTCAACATGAATAGTGTTTGCTGTCTTTAGTGTAATGGTTCTTCTTTTATGTTTAATGCCTAAATTTTTATCAATTGGTATGCCAGCATATCAGGCAGTATCATCTACTATTATTTATGGTTCAATAGGTATTGCTTTAGCATCAGGTATACAAGGTGTACTTCGTGGATTAAATATTTTTAAAGATTCTCAAAAACAAGGGGTTGAAATAATTTTAGTATCAAAACCTATATCAAGAAATCAAGTTTTATTATCAAGGTTTATATTTTTAATATGCTTTTCATTATTAATAGCAATTACTAATGTAATACTTACAATTATTGCTATGGCTATAGTTGGATTTAATGCATATTCAAATGTTCTATTAATTATTTTTGGAACATTTGGCTCTAGCATTATTTCATTTTTAGTAATGGCATTAATTGCTACAACTATTGCGATCTTTAATTTTGGTAGAATGAGTAGCATACTTCCAATTGTGATATTAAGTTTTAGTTCTATTATATCTATTGTATTTAGTTCGATGGCAACTCTTATTGCTCCAACTCAATTAAGAAATCTAAGTAATCAAATAGTTGAGAAAATAAATAAAAAAATAGCAAACAATGAAGTTTCGTATGAGTATACTGATTATGATGGTCAAAAATATAAAATAAAATCATTTGTATATGACTCATATGAAAATTTATTTGAATTAATTAAATATGAAGGAAATGATTATATTGTATTGAGTAAATATGCATCTTTATCAGTAAAATGTGAAGGGCTTGATTGATATCAAAGTATCAATATATCAGATGAAACAGGTGATAATGCTCAATTATCTGCTCAAATATTAAATGAAGTTAAAACATTTGTTGCTTCTGCTAATTTATCAGCAAGTGGATTAGTGGCAATAAATTATATTAATCCAATATCAGCATTCACATCAATAGCTGGTGGTACATCAGGTTCATCAAACCTAACAATGGGAATGAATGATATTTCTTATAATTTTAGTTTGTCAAATATGAAACCATCTTCTCCAATAACAATAAATAGCAACGGGTATAGTGAGACATACAATAATGTGTGAACATTTACAACATCACAAGCTGATCCATCATGAGGTGTTTCTCTTATTTGATTATCAATAATAATTGCGCTTTCTACAGTTAATATCATAAGCTACAATAGAAAGGATTTTAGATAATGAAAAACACTAATATTGATAAAATACTTGATGAATTAATATCTCAATTATCAAACAATGAAATTTCAAAAAAAGATTTTAAGTCACAAATTATACAAATGCTTAATTCTGAAAAAGAAAATGATACTAGAAAAACTAGTATAAAAAGACATGATGTAAAAATATCTGGTGAACCTATAGTAAGTATTGAAAATTTAACAAAACATTATAAAGGTAGAACTAACCCTGCAATTAATAATATTTCTTTTAATATTTATCCAGGCCAATTCCATGCATTTATTGGTGCGAACGGAGCTGGTAAAACTACTACAATTAAATCTATTATTAGTGCTTACTCAAATAAAAAATATAAAGGTGAGATAAAAATTAATGGGCGCCTTAATTTTACAGCCAATGGGAAAAGCGTTTTAGGTTACATTCCAGAAGAAGCTAAATTTCCCAAAAAAATGTCTACTAAAAATTATTTAATTAATATGGCATGTCTTTCAGGGTTATCTAGTAAAGATGCTAAACAAAAAGTGAACACAATTTTAACTAATTTAGGTCTAACCAATCTTGCCAACAAATGTCCAGACAGCTTTTCATCAGGACAAAAGAAAAAAATCTTATTGGCTCAAGCACTTATTCATGATCCTAAAGTCTTAATTATGGATGAACCGGCAGCTAATCTTGATCCATTGGCAAGAGATGAATTATTTGAAAATTTAATTAATTTACAAAAAGAAGGAAAAGCTATTTTTTTATCATCTCACATTTTAGATGAAATTGGCAAATATGCTACATATGTAACAATCTTAGATGGTGGTTCAATAGTATATGATGGCTCTATAGATAAAAATATAGATTTAAGTCAATTGTATAAAAAATATGTAAAATTAGGTTCAGTTGATACAGGTATAAAATAGATTTTAAATTTAATATACCATTATTAGTTTATGTTAGAATTTAAGCATGGATTTCATTTTAGAATTAGAAAATATATGCTTTGGATATACAAAAAAACATTTAAATATTAATAATGTTTCTTTTTCTGTTAAAAAAGGATCATTTCATGCATTTATTGGTGAGAATGGTGCAGGTAAATCTACTATAATGAACATGATAGTAGGTTTAATTGAACAATATGAAGGAAACATTATAATTGATGGTAAGAATGTAAAAGAAAATAATTTTGCTAGAAAATATGTTTCATATATACCTGATAAAGCTATTTTCCCATATGGGCTTAATGCAAGACAATATTTAAAGAGTTGTGCATTACTTAAAAGAAAAGATAAGCATAATATAGAAAAAGAAATTGATGATTGAGCAAAATATTTAGACATAACAGAAGTTTTAAAAAGAAACCCTAATAAATTATCAGCTGGTCAAAAGAAAAAAATATTTTTGATTAGAGCAATCATAGAACATTCCCAATTTATTGTATTAGATGAACCAGCTGCTAATCTTGATCCTACATCAAGAACACATTTATTTAAAACATTAAAGTATTTAACAGAGCAAGGGACAACAATATTAATTTCTTCTCATATTTTAGATGAGATTAAAAACTTTGCTAATTCAGCTACATTTATTAAAAAGGGTAATTTTATTTGATCAGGAGAAGTTTCAGGTGATGAAATAAATAAGATTTATAATTATCATTATTTAGGAGAATCAATTTGTGAAAATAAATAAAATTCTTTCTATGAAAAATGTTGATTTCTCTGCAATGAAGGATACAGCTAAATTTTTATTCAACCAAATAATACATAGCATATTATTCATTATATTTGGAGTAATTTCACTTATTTCAAATCCATTAACAGTTACATTATTAAAATTTATTGAAAAATCCTTTTTATCTTATTCATTAATTACAATCTTACTCCCACTTTTATGTCTATCAATTTTACTTATTTTTCTATCGTTTAAATTTTTTAATGAAGTAAAAACGAATTATGTTGATTCGATATTGATAAATAATTCAATATCAAGAAAACAATTATTAGTTACAAAATTTTTACTGATATCATTTATAGTTTTTGTGATAATTTTCTTTTGATTTATTTATGATTTAATTTTCTTTTTGTCACTAAAAATGAATGATTATGCGATAGTTTATTCTATATCAATGTTTATTAACATATTTATTTCATTTTTATTTCTAACTATTTTTTCAATTATATCAATAAAGTTTAGGCATATAACATCAATTGTTTTATCTTCAATTTTGTGTTTTCTATTTTTTATACCATCATTTATTACTAGAGACATAGTCAAAAACAATAATGTCTCCATTTCATATAATAATAATCAAATATCTTTTTCCAAAATTATTGATGAAACAGGAAATTATTATATAGCAAATATAATAGATTCAAATTTATATGATATCAATCCAATAAATTACATAAATAATCCTAATGTTATTAATTATTTAATACCATCAGAGTGAACTCTTAGTTTATATAATAATCTATTTTGCAAAAATATTAATGTTAATGATAGTGGGACAAATAGTGAATATTCATTAGTTAATGCTAAATTTAAGGAGATTAATTCTATAGAAAAATCATCAATAAATAAATCATCTCCTATTTTAAGAGGTCAAGATATAAACCCATTCTCTTTGGATAATTATTCATATGTAGAAATGATATTAGATAATATAGAAACAATTTTTAAAAATTCAAATACTATAGATATAAATGATAATTTAGAAGTTCAAAATCTTATAAATAATATAAAATCAAATTTATCATGAAATAATTCAACAATGAGTGATAAACAATTAAAAACAATAAGGATGTTAACTGGTATAGATACAAAGTTTAATCAGATGTTTTATATGATAAAGTATTCATATGAATTAAGTGACAAAATACATTTATTTTTAGACTCTTTAAAAAGTAAATATAGTAATGAATTTTATACTTTGATGGAGTTCTTAATAACATCAGAAGTTACACAATACAACATATTTAGTAGTTCAAATATTATGGATACAGGTCTTTCCATTAATGATTTATACCCTGAAATTAAAATTATAGATTCATCAAAACCAATCATTAAAAAAGATTATGAATTTATTTTAAATGATTTGATAAGGTATGTTGATAATATTCCATATTATCTTAATAAATTTGGAAAATATGAAACATCAAATGAATTTAAAAATTTTATGACTTCAATTAACATTAATAATTATGAAGAATGGAAAATGTATATCCAGAAAATGTCTTTGCAATATGAGGATGTTAATAATTTTATAATTAATTTATTTAATAAGGCATCAAATATTATCGATTTTAAACTTTCTAATAATTATGTTAGTTTAGATAATTATTCCTATGTATTAAAATTAATCCCTTCTGAATTTATTTGGTTTTCAAATATAGTTATTGTTTTATATGTAATAAGTTCAATACCATTAATATATTTATTATTTTATTTTAATAAAAAGAATAGATATAATGTGATATAAATAATTTGTATGAAATTAAAAAAAATTATAACATTTTCTTTATTAGGGGTTATTACGACTGGAACAGTTATTCCGGTTACAGCAATTACCATAAATAACCATCTTAAGCAAAATTATAAAAATGAAAGATATTATTTTGATAATAAAAAATTTAATAGTAAAAATGAATTAATAAATTATGCTAAATCAATAGTAACTGAAAATCAATACAAAATTATAGATAGAGAAAAGTGATCAATCAATTATAACAACGAGACAAAATATTTTTCAAATGTCAATGATGTTTTTGAATTTTTAGATAATAAAATAATTAAACATACAGCTTCAACATCTAGTGATTTGAACGTTAATTACGATGGCAGCATTGATGATAGTGATATTTTTGATCTTAACTTAGATTCAAATAATAGTGAGACCATTACTTTATATAAAGGTAATAATGATACATATTTTACAAATGAAATATCAGCAAAAAACTCTTATTTATAAATTCATGAAGCATACTTATTTGATAATATTTTCTTTAGAACAAAAGAAGAATTAAGATCTTATTTAGAATTAAATTATGACTCTATAAATGATTCTACTGACAAAAATATTGTTATTGTTTCACCAGAAGGAAACTATTCGCAACCAATAAATTATGATAAATTTGTAGATAACAATGAATATGAAATTGAAAAATTTTCATCATTTATTAATTTATATTCAAAAAAATACTTAGAAATAGAATCTACTAATTCATTAGGAAATTATGATTATACATATTATGATGCACATGATATTAAAAATAATGTTGGCAATATTTTAGCTTATTTTGATAATCCAAGTTTTATTAATATTAATTCAAACAGAGGTAAATCAAACTATATTGTAGATCTTAACATTGATGATTCAGCTAATTTATATGGTCCATATTATACTGAGGGAACATCTGCTTTAAAGAACATCATTAACCCAGACTCTTGAACTAGAGTTTAAGGTACAAGTTGAAATTTTAATGATAATCAAGTAACAGCTGACTTGTTATCTTCATTTGTTGATTTAATTATCTTTGAGGATGATCACTCTAAATTTCCATTTAGCATCAAAGATATTGAAAAAGAAACTGAAAAATATTTTAGTTTTTTAGAAGAAAAATATAATAGTGTGTATAATTCGATAATTTCATTATTCAATACAATGAAAAATGGAAAAAGATATAGCTCATTTTATAAGTTACCTGTTTTATTTATAAAAACAATTGAAGAACTTATTTATGTTAATGCTAAACAAGATGCAATTGAAATGACAAGATCATATTATAAATTGGTGGCAGAAAATTATGATAAAAAATTATATTCTATTGTACCAAGCATATTTTTAGAACCAAAAACTATATCTAAATATAAAAAATTCTTGTTTGTTGATCTATTTATGATAGATAGTAAAACATTCGATTTAAACACAGATATTGAAAGTTTTGTGGATATAATTATTGATGAATATCCTAATTTTATAGAATTTTTAAATTTTATATCAGCTCCAATATATTTTGGTTCATACTTCCCAAATCTTTTTCAATATAACAAAACTTTTGTTAAATACGTAAACCCTAAGTATAATTTCAATTTTAATAAATTCCAAAAATATTTTGAAGAACTATGAATTGTCTTTTCTACTAATGATATTGATTTTGTAGAACAATTTATCAAAAAAACATACAATGAGAATGTTGGTATTGAAATTGATAATGAAACTTTATCTTATCTTATTTCACAAATATGTTTCACAAAAGAATTATTGTGTAAAAATATTGAGAAAAATATTAAGGATAGCATTCATAATATTATCAATTGAGTGCCAGGAGTAGATATAGAACTTGGATTCTTTAGTGGTTTAAGTAATAAATTTATTAATTCAATAATTGAATTATATAAATACAATAATAATTCAATTGATTATAAAATTTTTTCATTATTAAAAATTATTGCTAAATTATCAAATCCTTACACAATTAGTTCATTCAAACCTTTTAAATACAATGAAATTTCAATTTTTAAATTAGGCGAACTATTATCAACAAAGATTACATTAGATATTAATAAGATTTTAACAACAATTGCTCCAGATTGATCAGGTATTAGTTTTTTATTTAATCTGTTATCATCATCTATTGAAATAAATGCAAAATGAGAAAATATTTTTAAAGCTACAACTACTTTTTCTAATAAAGTATCTAGTTTACTTTCTAAAAGTAAAGAAATCTTAGAAGGTTTAGGAAAGACTGAGGAAGCTATCAAAAAAATATTAGGTCCTTTCAAGCAAGTATTTAAATTTATACCATATGTACAAGTGGCTAGTATAGTACTTGATTTATTTACACCAAAAAACACAAAATTTTCTTATGTTTTTGAAAGTGAAGGAACTAAATATATTTGAGATGGCGGTAATGAAACAGAAATGTTATTTGGAATTGTTAAAATATCTCATTCAAATATAAATGATATGAAGATAAATAATCCAATAGAGGTAACAAAAAAGAAAATAGAGAATGGATACTACTACAACGGAAAAATTTATTTTGATTTACAAACATTAAAACGCCAACAACTAGATGATATTTTAAATGGAAGATTTTTATATAGTAACTCAGGTATTTCGATTAAACATTCTTTTGAAGGTTTATCTAATCAAGTTTATTCAGTTAAAAAAGGATTTAATAAAATAGGTGTTTTAAATGATGATGATTATGATTTAATAGATGATATTTATAAGAATGTAATAAATAAAGATAAAAAATATATAATTGAAAATGTCTTTACATTTGCTAATGGTTATACATTTGATAAAAATCTTTCTATTCAGAGAAATATTGATAATGTTGTAGAAAAAATAAAACCTGTAAAGATTGCAATGCAACCAATTTTAAATAGTGATAATTTCCCTATTAATGGTGATTCAATTCCTATATATAAACTTCCAGGAAAATCATGAACAACAACAAGTGGTTTAAGTGAAAATACATTGGACAATTATGTTATAGTTGATCCAAATGAAGATAACACAACAAATGATGATTATTTAGAAACTTTAAAGGACTTATTCTATTCTAAATTTAATGTAGAAACAAAAATAATTCTTAAAACTGATTTGTATAAATTTGATAAATTTAGTTCATATAAAACTAACATTAATAAATTTTTGGTAATGTATTGAATTTTGGAGAAACTCTTCTTTAACAATTTAAAATTAAGAAGGAGTTTTTATGAAAAAAGATAATAATGAACAAATAGATATTCAAA
>CASESV010000003.1 GCA_949290735.1 uncultured Mycoplasmataceae bacterium | reverse complement strand
TTCTTGCCATAATGTTCTCCTAATACATATATTATTAGGAAGAAATGCTAAATATGTTAATTTTTATAAGTAGGGCTCATTTTCGCTAAGTATTAGCTCAATTATCTTCTTCATCTATATTTAAATGTCTATATGATTTTATCAAATTTCTAATATTGACATTTGATGCATTTTCATAGTCTTTAATTATTTTACTTGAAATATATTTTTCAATAAACTCAACAATTATTGTTAAAAGACCATTTTTTACATTTTCATCATAACAATAAATTTCTAGAAAACACAATGCAAATTCATTAAGAATTTTTATAATATTGTCTTTAGAATTATAATATTCAATTGATAGAATAAATATATCTCTTGGAAGTCTTAAATCGTTCATTATCTTATACAAATAATTGATAGATCTAAAAACTTTTAAATTATATGCTTTTGATAATGTTTGAAAATAAAATTTAAATATTTCTGATTCTTCATATTTTTCCTTAATAACATTATTTTTTGCAAGTTTGTTAAAACTAAGTATTACATTATCTTTTTTTAAACATTTATTGAATTGATAATTTAGATCTAATTTATTAATGCAATAATCAATTTCATCTTTATATAAATCATAATATTTAGTCCAAGCATTAGTAATATCATTTGAATTTTCTTTAATTGATTGAACTAAATTAAATCAAAAATTTCTATCAACATATTCTTCAACAGATTTATAATCTTTTTTAATTTTAATGTTTATATTTAAATTATTACTAGTCATTTCTTCTTTGTATTTTTGCATCAAATTAATTGTATTAATAAGTATTTCATCTTTATTAAAAATATATAAAAAACATTCAAATTCATTGTACACTTGATTTAAAGATAATAAAATATGTTGAATTATATGTCTAATTTTAATATTTAAATCAAATGTTAAAATGTTGTCACCAAATTCAGCATGTATGAATTGTGATATTTCACGTCACAATTTCAATAAAAAATCAAAATTTTCTTTTTTAAGATATGATGTTATGTTCATCTCACTTAAATCAATATTATAAACATCTTTCAAATTATTTGATTTTTTTATGATATTAATAAACACCATTGCTTCAATAATTTTTCTATACTCAATGATAGCTAATATGTAATTTTCTCTTTCTAAATAAACAATAAAACTATCAAATGACTCTTTTATTTTTTGAATATTATTTTTTAATTGTTCATTATTATGTAACCCACCAATTAGCATTTTTAAAATGAATCCAATTTGAATTAAATATCTAACAAACAACTTATTAATTTTATTTTTCTTTTCATCTGGCATTAATAAACTAATTGAATTAAATGTTAAAGACATTAGATGGGATACTTTAAATTTTTTGTCATTTAAAAAATTATTAAATTCTTGCTTCATTAACAATTGCTTAATTGGAAATAATTGCCTAATAGATGAACTATTTTTTATAAATTCCAAATCAAAACTCAATAAGTTTTTAAATTCCATATTCACTCCTTTTAAACTATTTAAGAATATTTAAATAATTTTAAATTGGTAATTTGGAAATTTTCAAAAATAATTAAAATGGGATATTAGTTTTATTACCATTATAATTTGAAAAATTAACAACTTTAAATGAAAAAATATATAAAAACATTTAAATAAAATTATTTCTTAATTGCATTTGTTATCTTATATAAATATTTTTTATCTAAAGTTGCACGATGTGTTGCTGCATGTTCAACAATAAAATCAATATCATCTTTTGTAATTTTTTTAATCTCACTAAAATCACTAAATTTCATTGGTAATTTAAGTTGTTTAATGAATTGATTTAATTTTTCAACAAAGCTATTAACTGATGAAGTATTAAAGATTTCTTTTCCAAGTGCTAAAGTTTTTTCTTTAAATCATTTTTCAGATGCTGATCTTACTTTTATATATGTTGGTGTAATAAGAGCCAAACCAGCACCATGAGTAACATCTCATTTAGCACTAATTGCATGTTCTAATGCATGAACATTTCAATCTCCAGTACTTAAAAAACTTGTAGTTGAATTTAATGACATCGCACATGTTCACATTAAATTCGCTCTTGCTTCATAATCTTTTGGTTTTTTAATTAAGATTGAAGCAGATTCTAATAAAGTTTTAATATTAGCAATGATCATTTCTTTAGATCAATAAAATGTATCTTGTCCATAATATTGTTCTAATAAATGACTTAAACAATCAAAAATCCCTGAACTTAATTGTCATTGAGGCAAACTATAAGTATACATTGGGTCTAAAAAAGCTACTTTAGGAATAGCACTTGTATTAAAAGTATTTTTCTTTATTTTTAATTCTCAATTAGTAACAACACTTCCACCATTATTTTCACTACCTGTACCAGCTAAAGTTAAAATTGAAAAAATAGGAATTGAATCATTTTTTGCTTGCACATGATTCTCAATTAAATCTCAAGATGATTTAATATGTTTGTTAGTAGCAACTACACCAATAACTTTTGATGCATCAATTACACTTCCACCACCAACAGCTAGAATTAAATCAATTTTATTTTTTTGACAAAATTTTGCTGCTTGATCAATTGTTTTATCTCTTGGATTTGGTTCAATTCCAGAAAATTCATAATATTTTATTTTCTTGCACTGATTTAATATATCAATAACATCTTGATAGACTCCATTTTTTTTAATAGAACCACCACCATAAAGAATTAAAACTCTCTTATATTTTGATGATTCAAGCTCAGTTAATAAATTTTTTATACATCCCTTGCCAAAATAGTACTTAGGAATTAATTGATAAGATGTGTTAGTCATTATTTTTCTCCTTCTTCTAAAAACATTAAATCAAGCTCTGCTAATTCTTCTTGTTCTATTTTTGCAGGAGCTTCTAACATTGTATCACTTCCTGATGAGTTTTTTGGAAAAGCAATAACATCTTTAATTGAATTACTATTGGTTAATAACATTAATAATCGGTCTAAACCTAAAGCAATCCCCCCATGAATTGGCACACCATACTTAAATGCTTCTAGTAAAAAACCAAATTTATCATTAATTTCTTTTTCAGATAAAGAAAGTGAATTGAACATTCTTGTTTGTATTTCTTTATCTGAAATCCTAATTGATCCTCCTCCAACTTCAAATCCATTTAAGACAATGTCATAACTTCTAGCCTTTGCATTAATTTTGTCTTTATCAAAATTATCCAAGCAATCAATACTAGGAGAAGTAAATGGATGATGTGCTGCAACATATTTATCATTTTCTTTATCATATTCATATAATGGTCAATTAACTATTCAAACAAATTTAAGATCATCTGCATTAACTAAATTAAACATTTTTGCAACTTCATTTCTTATTGCACCTAATGATTTATTACATACATCATTCTCATCAGCCACAAATAAAATTGAACCTGTTTTAGTCTTTTCTAAATCAAGAATTTTATTGATTAATTCTGGTTCAATAAATTTAGCAATAGAGCCATCCTTAATTTTATTTTTTTCAACATTTATTCAAGCTAATCCTTTTGCTTGATTATCTTTTGCATATTTTTCAAGTTTTAAAACTTGGTTTTTATCAATTAAAATATTTTTTAGAATAATACATTTAACCTTATTTTTGTTAAGAATTTGATTTTTAAAAATATTAAAATTAGTACTTTTTAAAATTTCACTAACATCATGGATTTTACATCCAAATCTTAAATCTGGTTTATCACAACCATACGTTTGCATTGCAACATCATAATCCATTCTTTCAAAAGGGATTTTTAGATTAATATTTTTAGTTTTTTTTAATACATATTTAAGTGATTTTTCAATCAGTGTTTGAATTGCTAATTCATCAACAAAAGACATTTCAATATCTAATTGAGTAAATTCAGGTTGTCTATCACTTCTTAATGGTTCATCCCTAAAACATCTAGCAATTTGAAAATATTTGTCAAAACCTGCTACCATTAATAATTGTTTAAAAGTTTGTGGCGATTGTGGAAGTGCATAAAAAACATGACTTTTATTTCTTGTTGGCACTAGATAATCTTTTGCTCCTTCAGGAGTTGGTCTACATAAAAAAGGAGTTTCAATTTCATTAAAATTTTCTTTAATTAAATATTCTCGAAATGCTTGGATAAATTTAGAACGAAAAATTATTTTATCTTTTACATTTTCTCTTCTTAAATCAAGATAACGATACTTTAATCTAACATCTTCACTAGCATCAGTATTTTCATCAACAACAAATGGTGTATTTTCTGATGCTGAAATCAAATTAATTTGTTTTGGATTAATTTCATATAAACCAGTTTTTAGTTCCTTATTTGGATTTGATCTTAACACTACTTTACCTTTAATTTCAACAACAGATTCCTTTGGTATATGTAATGATTTTTCAAACAACTCATGTTTATCATTTAAAACAACTTGAACTATACCAGTAATGTCATAAATATCTAAAAATAATAAACTACCTAATTTCCGATTTTTTTTAATTCAACCATAAATAGTTATTTCTTTATCTAAATGTTTTTTAGAAACCTCTCCACAATATACTCTCATTATTTAATCTCCTTAAGAAAGTTTTCTATTTCTTTAATTGAAATAATTGTTTCTTTTTTGGTTAATTGGTTTTTAATAATTATTTCTTGTTTATCTAATTCTTTGTCACCAAAAATAAAAACATATTTTGCATCTAATTTTTCTGCCAATTTAAAATGTTTTTCTAATTTAAAACTATTATAGTTACAAGCTAAACTAAAACCATTTGTTCTAATAATCATATTTAGTAGCACTGCAAGATTTGAACATTTTTGTGATAAGGGAGCAAAAACAATATCCACATTTTGCTTGTTGATAAAATTTTTATTTTCATCTTTGATAGCAACAATTAATCTTTCTATACCTAAACCAAATCCAATTCCAGCTACATCAGGACCGCCAGTTAACTTAACAAGTCCATCATATTTACCGCCACCTATGATTGTTGATTGACCTTTTAGTTGATCTGATAAACTAATAAATTCATATACTAGTCCATTATAATAATCTAAACCCCTAACAAGGTTCTCATTAACTTCATAATCAATAGCTAATAAATCCAATAATACTTTAATTTTTTCGAAATATAAAGTTTCTTCCTTTGATAAAAATTTTTCTAGTTTAGGAGCATTTATCACAAAATCTTTTTTAGCATCTTCTTTATCATCAAGTATTCTTAAAGGATTAGTTTGTAAACGATTAATTGAATCTTGACTCAATTGATCTTTATATTGTTCAAAGTATTTCTTTAATTCACTGATTCATTTGTTTCTTGCTTTTGCACTACCAATGTTATTTATTTGTAATTTATAGTTTTTAATTTTTAATGTATTTAAAATAGAAATAGCTAAGCATATTGTTTCTACTTCATCATTTATAGAAATATCACCAACAACTTCAATTCCAAATTGATGAAATTGTCTTTGTCTTCCAGATTGTGGTCTTTCATATCTAAACATTGGACCCATATAAAAAACTTTTAGACATCCTGATAAATTTGCTAGCATCTTTTCTTCTACAATAGCTCTAATTGTACCAGCTGTTCCTTCAGGTCTTAAAGCTATTTCTCGATCACCTTTATCTTTAAAATTATAAAATTCTTTATGAACAATATCAGAAGATTCACCAACAGCTTTTGTATAAAGATTAGTTGATTCAAAAATTGGAGTTCTTATCTCTTTAAAATTATATTGATTAGCTACATATTTTAAAATAGTTTCTAGGTGATTAAAATATAAAACTTCATCATCATATAAATCAACTGTTCCTCTTTGTCTTTTAAATTCCATAAAAATACATCCTTTTTATCATATTAATTATATAAGTTTTCATGAATATATTAAACCTTTATTTTGTAGATCACTTGCCATCTTTTCTAAATTAGAATAATTCTTAACATAAATTTCAGAATCAATAATAAATTCTTTGTTAGTCTTATTCTTTTTTAAATCAAATTTGGATATTGCACCTTTATATCTCATAATAGTTTGAATAATTGCAGTTGAACATTCAGGTGAAAAGTTTCCAGTAAATTTGATTTTAGCTTTAAATGAACGTGATGATTTTTTAATTTTATCTTTATCTCATTTTAATACAATTAATTTAGCTTTTTCATTTATATGAGGACAGTTAAAACGATGAACATTTAAACTATTAGATTGAATACAGCCAACAATATCTAGTGGCGGTATTTTTGAACAACATTCTGTAATGTTGATTTCATTAAAAAAGATACTAGTATCATTAGATTGGAATAAAGATTTTGCAATTAATCACTTTCATGATAATGATTTAATTTTTGTAATCATTTGTTTTCTTTCACTTTTGTTATTACCAAATAATTTATTTATGTCTGAATGAGTTACATCTATCGCTCTCATAGAATCTAAAAATTCTTTAATTGAATTAATATTAAAATTTTTCTTAATGAATTCTAAAATATATGTTTTAGTTATTCTTGAACCACCATTCTTAATAATGTTTTCAACAAATTCATCTGTAGAATGTTCCAAGTTTGATTTAATCTTTTGCATTTGATCAGCAATATATTTTTTAACTGTAGAATCGTGACTAATATGTTCTCATTGTTTATTGATAGTTTTGTTTGAACTATATATTATTTCAATTGAATCACCAGGTTGAATCACATAATACATATTTTCTAGTTGACTATTAACAATAAATTCTTTAATATAATCAAACTTTGATGAATTTGTAATATAAGCATAGTCAAGTAAGCAGGTATCTTCTGGTATTGATTTTCATACCATTTTATTTTTGTCTAGGATATTAATAAATTTTTGTCTAGCAATTTTTTTAATTAAAGATATTGAATTAGCTTTATTTTCATTATCAATTCCTACTAACATATTAGATATTGAGTCAAAGTTAGAATCAAACATTTCTTGTTTATCTTTATATTTTCAATGGGCAGCAATTCCAAAATTTGCTAATGCATCCATATCTTTGGTTCTAATTTGAATTTCAATGTTTAATCCTTTGTATATTACAATAGTGTGTAACGATTGATACAGATTGATTTTTGGGGTTGAAATAAAATCTTTAAAAGAGTTTTGTAAGTTATAAAAATTTGAATGAATAATCCCTAAAACTAGATAACAATCTAGTATTTTATCAACAATAATTCTAACAGCAAATAAATCATTTAAATTTTCGTTTGCTTTTAATTTTTCATTAATTGAACTAATACTTTTGATTCTTGATTTCAATTTAGTGTCAATATGATTGCTTGTTAAACACAAATTTATTTTATCAATTGCCTCATTAAATGAATTATTGTATTTCTTAATATTTTTCTCTAAAAATGCTTTAATTTTTCTATACTCTTGTGGTTCTAAAATTCTCATACAAATATCGTCAAGCTCAGTTTTAACTTCATACATCCCAAGTCTACCTGCAATATTAGCATAAATATCTTTAGTTTCCTGAGCAATTCTAATTTGTTTATCTTGTTTTAAATAATGAATAGTTCGCATATTATGCAAACGATCAGCAATTTTAATTAAAATCACTCTAATGTCTTTTGACATCCCCAAAAACACTTTAACAACACTCATAGTAGAATCATCAGTTTCATACTCATTAATATTATCTGTTTTGTTACTTTGATTTGCTCTATTTTGATTAGAATATGTCGAAACCTTTGTTACTGCATCAACAAGTTTTTCAACTTGTTCACCAAAATCACGATTAATTAATTCTAATGTTGCTGGAGTATCTTCTACTACATCATGTAAAATACCAGCACAAATAGTTTCTACATCCATTTCTCATAGCAATAAAATCTTTGCAACAGATAAAGGGTGAATAATATATGGTTCTCCACTTTTACGAAGTTGATTATGATGATATTTTGTTGCAAATTTAATAGCTTTTTTTATTTTTGCTATATCAACTTCTGAAATATCTTTTGATTCATTACAAAGTTTTATAATTTCATCATTTAATTTTTCTGGGCTATTCATAATAATTAGATTATAATAAAAAGTGCTATGAAAAGCACTTTATATTAATTATTTTTTATTAAAAGTAATTGTATCTTGAAGTGATCCATCAGCTCTATAAATCATTACAGTAGCCTCTGAATTTTTAGCAAGCTCTCTAACTTTTTCAAGAGCTTCTTCCTTAGTTTTTAAAAAAGCAGAAACTTTTGCAGCAGAACCTCTTTTAACTTCTCAACCAACTTTTTTATTTTTTTCTTCTCTTGCAGTTACATAATATATATTAGTTGGTTCTTTTTTTGTTGTTTTTTTAGTACTTTGTTTAGTTTTAGATTTTGTATCTGATTTAGTTGAAGATGCTTTTTTTCTTTTAAAAATAGCCATTATCTATTTACCGCCCTTCATTCAGAACAATTCATTTTAATTCTTAAAAAAGGAATAACTGTAATGTATAGTATTCCTTGAAAAATATACATTCCACAAAAATGAAAAAATCGTAATATAGGATTTATAATAGATAACCAAAATGCTTTTGTAGTATTACTTGCATTGTATAATCTTAATGCTGTTTTATTTTTGTATTTCAAAACCTTACATGATGCAAATGTTTTATACTTAAAAATTTTATTTAATGTAATTGAATTTTTAGTTGCATAATAATTTGTTCTTGTTTTAGTATTATGGTTGATGTAATGATTGTCAAAATTTAGCATGTTTCCCCCTTTTTTTTGAAAAATAATAAACTAGACACTTACTTTTGAAACTTGTTTTAATTTATATTTGTTTTTTGGATCACTAACATAATTTTCATTAACTTCAATATATCCATTATCTAATAGATGTTGCAACATTTTTGGAATTTCTTTTCTTCCTCTTGCAGCTAATTCTTTTGGTAAAATTTCAATTGCTGCCATTAATACTTCTGCTTCAACATCATAAATCTTAGCAATATCATATAATTTTTCTTTATCATATTTAACAATTGGTGCTGATGATTGAACAACTGGTGCTAATTCATTTTTATTTTTAGGTTCTACATTGCTTGGTGGAGCAAGTAAAACTTTTCTTTTAGAAGTATCTTGACTTCTAGGTGGTTTAAGTTCATTTTCAGCATCTTTGATTTGATTATCAGTATATTTAATTTCTCTTTTCAATCTTTCATGGAAAGGTTCAACATCATCTAATAATCCATACATTTTTTTATTTAATTCTTTATCAACAACATTTAATTCATTTGCTACTAATTTACGTTCTTTTCTAATTTCTTTTTCCTTAGCAGTAATTCAACGTAATAATTCATCTAATTCTTTTTTGTATGGATCAATTGGACGATTAGAATTAATATATTTTATTGTAGTTTCAACTTCTGTTTCTCTTCCATCTAATAATGAAAGTTCTCTTTCAATTAGTTTTAATTCATCATTGATTGATTCACCAACTAATTTACGTTTATATGCTCTTATATCAGGTTGACGTGATTTAATTCATGAAAGGATAGTACTCATTTCACGAACCATTGGATCAGTAGGTAAAAGATTTTTCGCTTTTGCTAATTCATCATTAACAAAAACTAAATCTTTTTGAATCATAGCTAAGAATTTTTCAAGTTCTTTTAATTCTTCTTTATTTGCAGTATCACCATTTCTTGACTTATGGAAACGTTTAATTGCATCTTCTTGTTCTTTAGCTCAACGAGCAATTTGAGCCATATCCTTTGCAAGTGGATCAACTGGTACAAGATTTTTAGCAGCTTTTAATAAATTTTCATTAGCTTCAAGTTCTTTTCGTACAGCGTCCAATTGACGATCAATAGCCTTAAGTTCTTGTGGATCAACTGTTTTATTCATTTTATTTTTGAATAATTTAATTTCTTCTTCTCTAAGTTTGATTCATTTAAGAATTTGATCCATTTCCTTTTTAATAGGTGATAATGGTCCTTTTGCTTCTTTATTAACAAGTAGACTAGTACTTGGCATAGTTTGAGGTTTAGTTGAATCTAAAGATGATTGATCTTGAGATGCCATATTTGAAGAAGGTGTTTGTTCAGTTTGTTTAGGTACTAATAGTGACAATAAATTATCATAATCAGCTGTACCTTGATTATCAAGTGTTTTAGCTACTGAACGATATTTTTCGATATTTAATGAAATTGATCTTAGCAAGGGTAAGTTAATCACCACTTTTCTAGCTATGATTTCTTCAAGCTTTCTACTAGTAGATTGAACATTAAATTGTTTACACATGTTCAATCATTCAGATTCTTGTAAATTGTATTTAACCATAAAATTAATCTTGTTTCATTTTTTTGCAAACTCAACAAAATCACAATCATGGATATCATCAAACATTTTTAAATAATCTTTATTTGGATCTATTCTAGAGTGAAGACGATCAATTATAATTTCTGCAGCAATTAATAAATTTTTATATCATGAACCATCATATAAATTTGTTTCTAGTGGAAAACTATCTCCAATATCTTTTTTTAATTGAACATGAGTTAAATGTATGTTACTTATTAACATATTTGTTTCTTTTAAGAATTGTTTGATAACGTTGATAAATGCAAGATTATCTACATTCTGACTAATCAACAATGTTTTTTCAATTTTAAACATGATGTATCCCCACTTTGATTTTTATATTATATATATAATAACAATATTAATTATATCCTAAAATGATTCAAAAATGATATATTTATTTGACCACTTCTAGTTAAAAACATATGTTTAGTCATTTTTGTTAACAAAATCAAAAAATAAAAACACTCACCAAAAAGGTGAGTGTCAAATTGATCAATTTAAATGGTTGCTTTTATTTGTAATACTCCATATTTTCATCAATTTACTAAGTGATTGCATTGCCTAAGCAAAATAAGTTGATAAAATCATAAATACTCTCATTGTTTCAAAAAGTAAATTATCATAATCATATATTAACAACATTTCACGGTTAATTGGTTCATACTTCTTTAAAAATAATAAAAGAAGATTAAATGTTTATTATGATATTACAATGGCATACAACCTTCGCCTTTAATAAACATTACTTATCTAATACTATTTCTTGATAATACTTACAATGTTGTGAACAAGTATTCAAATACAATAATTAAGATGATCACTAATAACAAAAAAACCTTAATTAAAAACTATTGAACAGTATTGTTTGATACATTACTAATCTAATAAGACTTTAAGAAACTAAGAACAATCTCTATTTGAAATTTATAAAACTATCAAATATTACATATAAATTATAGCATTTTATTTAGGTTATGTTTTGTTGTTTTTATAAAAAATAATTTAAATATATTTATATATTTATAAAAATAAAAAAAACGGTTTTTGGACCGCTTTTTTTATATATATTAGTGTATTTTTACTATTTTGCAGTAATTTTTGTACCAGTTTTACCTTCAATAGCTTTTTCAACTTCCTTTAAATCAGCAATGATAGCTTCACCTTTTGGATTTTGTTGAACAAATCATATAGCTGCTTCAACTTTAGGAAGCATTGATCCTGGTGCAAATTGCTTATCTGCAATATGTTTTTGTGCTTCTTTAATATTCATTGAGCTTAATCATTGTTGGTTAGGTTTACCTCAATTAATAGCTACTCTTGATACTCCTGTTAAGATAATTAATTTATCTGCTTTAACTTGAGCAGCCATTAAAGCAAGAGCAAAATCTTTATCAATTACTCCATCAACACCTTCAAATGATTTAGCTTTTTGAACTGTAGGGATACCACCACCACCACCTACAATTACACAAGTTTTATTTTTAACAGTTTTTTTAATTCCTTCAATCCCTAAGAATCCAATTGGTTTTGGACTAGCAACAACTTTTCTATAACCACGTCCAGCATCTTCTACAATAACTGAACCTGGATTAGCTTTTTCAGCTGATGCTTTATCCTTATAGAAAGGACCTACTGGTTTTGTAGGATTTTTAAAAGCTTTATCTTTTGGATCAACTAGTGTTTGAGTTAAGATATATTGAACTGGAACATCAATTCCTTCTTTTAACATTTCACTAGCAATAGCGTTTTGTAAATGATATCCAATATAACCTTGACTCATTCCTCCAGCTTCTGGAAATGGCATGTTAAAGTTGTTTTTCTTAACTACTTCTTCATTACTGAATGAGTTAACAATCATTCCAACTTGTGGACCATTACCATGACCAACAACAACTTCATGTCCAGCTTTAATTAAAGAAACTATTTTCTTTGCTGGAATTTTAACTAATTCTTTTTGTTCAGTGGGATTATCTCCAAGAGCATTACCACCTAATGCAATAACTATTCTCATAAATTATTTATCCTTTAAAAAATTATTTTAAAAGTTCTTGAATAATTGCAGCGATTGAAGTTCAACGGTTTCCAGCTTCAACAAAAGATCAATTTCATTTTTTGTTACTAAATACTTCATCTGTAACTTCAATAGCACCATCTTTAACCATTGGATATTTTTTACCATATAGTTCAGCAACTTTAGCACCATATTCAGTATTCATATCGTGGAATGCAGGTAAACAGTGCATAAAGATTACATTTTCAGAAGCCATTTCCATCATTTTCTTATCAACTTGGAAAGCATGCATTTCTTCTAAACGTTTTCCTCATAAATCAAATGATTCACCTAAAGATACTCATACATCTGTTGCAATAACATCTGCATCTTTTGCGGCTTTAGCTTTGTCATCAGTAAATGTTACACTACCACCATTTTGTTTGTGTAATTCTTTACAGAATTTAAGAATATCTTTGTTACATTCTTTTTCATATTCTTTTGGACCGAATAATACAATATCCATTCCTGTAAATGCAGCTGCATACATTCATGATGCACCCATATTATTTTTGTAGTCACCACAGAATACAACTTTTAATGGTTTCTTTTCACCTTTAACAATTTTTGTGAATCCACCAAATGCTTCTTTAATTGTTTGTAAATCAGCAATTGTTTGTGTTGGGTGTTCTTGATCACATAAACCATTAATTAATGGGATCCCTGAATTTTTTGCATACTCAGCAATTTTTTCATGTCCAAATGTTCTAAATAAACAAATATCATACATTTCAGTAAATACTTGAGCAGTATCTGCAACTGATTCTTTTGTACCCATATTTGAACCTGTAGGTCCATTATAGAAATATTGCATACCTAAATAATGAGCAGCTCTAAAAGTAGCATTTGCAGTTCTTGTTGAATTTTTTTCAAAAATACCAACAATTGTTTTACCTCTACATGTATCTGGTCTTACACCATTTCTATCCATTTCTTTAATTTTAATTGATTGGTCAACAAGATAGTTAATTTCTTCTGTTGTAAAATTCATTAAGCTATCAAAGTGACGTGGGTTTTTTAAATTTCAAGCCATAATTAATACCTTTCTAATTTAATATATAATACCTATTTTTTTAGGGAGCTTAAGGTTGCTCTCGTTATTTATAACGTAATTATAATACTACTTTTAAAAAATAAACTATTTTTTAAAATCAATATGTTCTCTATAAAAAGGCATAGACATACATCTAGCAGAACCCATACCTAATGATAATTGGTTTCCATTAAATGATAGAACTTTAACCCCAGCTTTCTTTAAAGCTTCTTCAGTTTTTCTATTTCTATCATATCCAACTACAACTCCTGGTTTGATTACAAGATAGTTTGTACCATCAAAATGAGTTTCAATATCAATGTCCATTTGGTTAGCACCTTCACCAGCAATTGGAACCATCTTAACTTTTCTTCCAACAACTTTTGATAAAACATCAGGAAGTTTTGATTTTGTTTCTATTGCTGATTTTGGAGTAATTGGTTTAGTTAAGTCAATTTCTCAAACCTTTAATACTGAAAAAATATTTCCAGAATACAAGAATACATCTTTGTCAAGCATTGTTAATCAAGTATCTAAATGCATTAAATTCCCCATAGGTGGAACATTGATTGCAATAATTTTCTTAAAATTACATTCTTTGTTTTTTTGGATATTTTTAGCAATTTTTAAAATTGCTTCCATATTAGTTCTTTCACTAACACCAATTGCAAGTGTATCTTCTGTATAAATAAATACATCTCCACCTTCAATTGTTTCTTTACCACTTCTCTTATCAAATCAAAGTGGAGTGTCTTTATACTCTGGATGATATTTAAAGATTCACATTCCAAAGATAGTTTCTCGCTTTCTTGTTGGATATTTCATATTATGTAATGTAATACCATTTCCAACACAAGCAAATGGATCTCTTGTAAAGTATAGATTTGGCATTGGATCAACCGCTAAATCAATTACAACTTCTTTTCTATTAACTGTTACCTTTAATGATTTTTCACCTAATTCACTCATTAAAATACCAGCCATCATTTTATCAATCATTTGTCTAGGTTTCAATGATCTTAAATAGTCTAAAACTTTTTTATTTAAACTTTTCTTTAATTTTAAAGCATCAGTAGCTGGTTTTTTACCTCAAGACGCTTCAGCTAATCATTGTTCTAAAAACTCTTCTTTTAGTTTAGGTGATAAAGCTTTATATGTTTCAGCTGCTAAATCAGCCAATTCTAAAACTTCAACTCCATTATCTCTTAATATCTTTGTAAAAGCATCATGCTCTTTTTGAGCTTGTTCAACTTCGATGATTGCAGACATTAACAATTCATCAATTCTTGCAGGAGTTACATAACGTAATTCGTCCCCTGGTCTATGAACTAGAACTTTTTTAAGTTGTCCTATTTCACTATAAACATTAATTCCTTTAGCCATATTAACCTTCTTTCTAATTAATGTACTATCTTTAATATATCACTAATATTGATTATTATTTTCTTTATTTTTAAAACTCAAATTATTTTAATCTTTTTAGAAAAAAAGTTATATAATAAAAGTTTAGAATTAAAAATCTATAATATATAATATTATAAAATCTTTCATTTGCATTGTTATAAATTATTTCTTATCTATATAAATATAATGTCATAAATTTCAATTTTTAATGTAAAATATGTTAGAGAAAGGAATTGACTGTTTTATGGGCAAATTATTTAACAAAAAGTCAAAAACAACAGACGAAACGCCTACTATTGCAAGTCAACCAACTTCTAAAAAGATCGGATTCTTCTCAGCAATGCTTGTTGCTATGGGTTCATCTATAGGGGCTGGGATCTTTTTTAAAGCACAAGGTGTTTTAAAAGATTCTCATGGTTCACTTGTTTTAGCAATTATTGCATGAATAATTGCAGCTTTCGCTGTTATTTCAATGGCATTAGCTCTTGTTGAAATAGCTAGTGCTCGTAATGATAACTTGTCATTAATTGGTTGATGTAAAACGTTCAATAGTAGAAAAATTTATAAAGCTTCTAAAAACTTTATGGCTTATATTTATCTACCATTGACGTATTTCTTTATGCCATTCTATGTCATTATGTCATTACAGGATGCGATCGGTGCTTTCGCCGCTGATGGAAGCAACACGTTCATGATTGGTGGTAATGGTAAAGCTGATTGAGTAATCTGATTTATCATTGCCATGTTAATTGCATTCTTCTTTATCTTTGTTTCTGGTATGTCTTCACGTGCTGGAAACATCATGAATATGGGAATTATGGCAATTAAATTTATTCCACTATTAGGAGTAGTTGTAATTGGTATTGTAATGTTTGCAATGAATCCAGATACTATTAATGTTAGTGCTGGACCAATTATTGGAGATAGTAATATTACTTCACCTGAAGCTAATGATGTTGCATCAAGCTTTGAATACATGACACCTGGTATTGGTTTATTTATGGCTATTGGTGCAATCTTCTTTGCATATGATGGTTTCTATGTAACTGCAGGTTTACAATCAGAAATGAAAGAACCTAAGAAAACACCTATGGCTATTGTTTTAGGTTTAGGAGCTGTTACAATTATTTACTTAGCAATTGCTATTGTTATGTCACTAAGTGGTAATGGTGGTCTTGGTGGATTAGGTGATTGATTATCTGATAAAAAAGTATCATGAGTATATGGGGTATTAAACTTAACTATTGCAATTGGTGTTTTAGGAATTATTAATGGGTTTGCAATGTGAGCACCTCGTTTTGTTGAAGATTTAATTAAAGATGATGAATTACCATTATCACAAAAATATAGAAATAGATTAAATCCTAACAAACCAATGGTTGGTATTTGATATTCTGTAGTTATAACTTTACCAGTAGTTATAGTGTTCACATTAATTGGTGCTTTAGCTTACTATAATGGTTATGATTTAGATTATGGAACTAAAGAAATTGGTTCATTATACACATTCTGTGATTTAACAGGTACTTGAACAGCTGTATTTGCATTTATGTTTATTATGCTTCCAATTGCTGGTGGTTTAAAGAATAGAAGAACAAATAGAGTTAAAACTGAACAAAAGAAATACTTTGTTTGATCTGCATGAGTTTCAGTAATTATTATTTCAATTGTATTATTAGTAATTTTCGTTGATGCATTTGTAAATGTATTTATGTTAATTAACCTATCTTCTATTAAAGATGGATACTACGATGTAGTTGGCGGTACTGATGGTATAGTTGGTAGAGTAATGAAACTTGTAACTCTATTCATCTTCGTTGGATTAATGACTATCCCAACAATGATAGAAGATAAAATTCATATTAAAAAATATGGATCTATTCAAAACTATGAAAGAGCATTAAATCTAGAACCAACTATGGCTTAATTACTTTAAATAAGTAATGGAAAATATCGGGATAAAACCCGATATTTTTTTATCAAGTCAAGATTTATAAACAAAGTTACCTTCTGATTGATAAAATATTAATAAGATGAATATTTTAGAACTTATTGAAAAAAAGAAATATGGTAAAGAATTAACAGAAGAAGAAATTTCTTATTTTGTTGACGGATACACAATAAACAAAACAATTCCTGACTATCAAGCAAGTGCATTATTAATGGCAATGTTTACTAAAGGTCTATCTACATATGAAACATTTTTTTTAACAAAAGCTTTTGTAGATAGAAGTGTTAAATATGATTTTAAGAAAGATTATGAAGAACAATTACTTGTAGATAAACATTCTTCTGGTGGGGTTGGCGATAAAGTAACATTGATTTTAGCTCCAATTCTTGCTTCATTTAATATAAGAATGATTAAAATTTCTGGTAGAGGTTTAGGTCATACTGGGGGAACAATTGATAAATTAGAATCAATTAAAGTTAATACTGATTTAAACCAAAAGCAAATAACTAAATTACAAAAAAAATCAAATTGTTTAATATTAAGTCAAACTGATGATTTAGTACCATCAGATAAAATGATATATGCTTTAAGAGATGTAACAGGTACAGTTGATTCATATGGGTTAATTGCTGCAAGTATTTTGTCCAAAAAATTTGTCATCAATAGTGATTACATTTTTATTGATATGAAAGTAGGTTCTGGAGCTTTATTAAAAACAAAAAAAGAAGCAATAAAACTTGCAAATTTAATGGTTGATGTTGCAAAATTAATGAAAAGAACAATTTATGTTAATATCACACACATGGACAATCCTATTGGTAGAGCAATTGGAAACTACAATGAAATAATTGAAGCTGTTGATTTTTTGAGTGGTCAAGAAATTAGTAGCGATCTAAAAAATCTTATTTATGAATTTACAGCCAATATTTTATTAAAAACAAATGAATTAGGTAATAAAAAGGCAGCATTTAAAGCAATAGATGAAAAAATTAATTCAGGAGATGCTTTAAAATGTTTTTATAAATGAATAAGGGCTCAGGATGGAAGTTATACATCAAAGCCATTAACTACTAAATATCATTACAATATCAAAGCTAAAAATAATGGTTATTTAAAATTTAATGATACCAAAGAAATTGGAATTATTGCTTGTTTATTGGGTGCTGGAAGATTAAATAAAACTGATAAAATCAATCCAAATGCTGGAATTTACTTACACAAAAAAACAAATGATTTAATCAAAAAAAATGATATCATAGCAACTCTTTATAGTAATAAGCCAATTGAAAAAGATATTATTCAAAGATTTCAAAATAATATTGAATACAACAAAAAACCAAAAAAAATAAAAAAAGTTATAATTAAATCTATTTAATACCTGCTTATTTGATATAATATAAATAATTTTTATATTATATAATAGGGGTAAAAATGAAAAAAAATCGATTCAAATTTTGAGGTAGAAGTTCATCTACTAGCAAAAAAAATGAAGAAATAATCTATACAATAGAATCTAGAGAAGAAAAAAATACTAACAAGGCAAAATTAACATCAACTAATAAAAAAACATCTACAAAGAAAAAAACATCTAATGATAAAAAAACAACATCTAATAAAACAAAATCAGTTGCTACTAAAAAGCAATCTACTAAATCTAATTCTTCAAATAGCAAAAAGCAATCCGTAACTAAAGAAAGAAAACAAACTAATCCTGCAACTAAGCAGAATGCTAATAAAAAAAGAAAAACTGTAAAAATAGAAACAAAAAAAGTTGAACCAAAGAAAACAGCAAACAAGCAAACTGATAAAAAAGTAGGTTCAAAAAAAGTTGAATCTAAAAAAACAATAAAAACAAATGATAAAGAATTAATTGTCAAAAAATCATCAAACAAACCTATTAATAAACAAACTAATAAACTAAGTAATAAAAAAGAAAATAATAACAAATTAAAAAATACAAGTAAGAATAATGTAACTGAATTAAAAAAGAAAGAAAATATTAAAAGTCAAGAAGTACAAGAAACACTTAAAACAACTAAGAAATTAAGAGAAGTTAGAAAAGGTAATACAGTAGATAAAGATTTTTCATTCAAGGCTGATTTGTCATTTAATGATGATATTGATTTAAATGAAAGTGCTAGATTAGATCCATTAGAAATTGGGATTCTTGATTCAAGTAACAAAAATACTGCAAATTTTTTATTACCACCAAATAAAATTCTTGAAAAACTTGTTAGAGAAGCAAAAACAAGAAAAGGTTATTCAGGAAAACCATTTTTAGAATATTCAAGAGTTGAATCAGCATTTTGTAATATTGATTTAGATGATCAATGATTAGAAGAAATTTTTGAAGCAATAAATAACGCTGGAATTGATTTAGTTGATGAATCACCACTTAAAAGAAATAAAGCAATGAAGAATAACTTATCAGACTATGATGTTAATGATGATGATATTGATGTTTATAAAACTTCTACACCTTCATCAATTAATGAAAAAGTAGATGATGGGGTTAAGGCTTTTTTATCAACACTTGGTGCATCAAAAATGCTAAAAGCAGATGAAGAAAAAGAAATTGCGAAATTATTAAAATCAAAAGATCCTGATATTGCAAGAAATGCAAAAAATCAACTTGTAACATCAAACTTAAGGTTAGTTACATCAATTGCTAAAAAATACTTAAATAGAGGTTTAGCTATTGAAGATTTGATTCAAGAAGGTACTATTGGATTAATTAAAGCAATTGAAAAATTTGATTTTAACCATGGTAATAAGTTTTCTACATATGCAACATGATGAATTAGACAAGCAATAACTAGAGCCATTGCTGATCAGGCAAGAACAATTAGAGTTCCAGTACATATGGTTGAAACAATTAATAAATTAATTAAAACTGAACGTTCATTAATACAAGATTTAGGTAGAGACCCAACAAGTGAAGAATTATGTGAAGCAATGGGTGGAAAAAAAGCAGGTTTTACACCTAAAAAAATATCGAATATTAAAAAATTAAATACTGATCCAATTTCTCTAGATCGTCCAGTTGGTCATGATGAAGAATCTAAATTTTTAGATTTTGTTCAAGATTATGATATGTTAACACCAGAACAATATACTGATAAACAATTAATTATGGAACATATAGATGAAATATTTAAAAAGAATTTAAGCCCAAAAGAAGAACAAATAATCAGAGCAAGATATGGTTTAAATCCTGGAGAAAGAGCTAAAACATTAGAAGAAGTTGGTGAGGAACATGGATTTACTCGTGAAAGAGCAAGACAAGTTGAAGCTAAAGCTATAAGAAAATTAAAACACCCATCAAAATCTGCTAAACTTAAATCATTTTTACTAAAACAAAATGAAAAGAATTAATTATATTGCTGATCTAATCAAATCAAATTCAAATTATGTTATGGATGTTGGTAGTGATCATGCTTATTTAGCAATAGAACTACTAAAACAAAATAAAGTTAAATTTGTGTATAATGTTGAAATAAATGAATTGCCTTTACAACAAGGTATCAAAAATTTAGAAAAGTATAATTTACTTGATAAAACAGACAATATTTTAAACAATGGTTTATTAGGATTAGAATCTAAATATAAAGATTTAGAATTTGATTATCTTGTTATTGCTGGTATGGGAAGTAATAACATCATTAAAATATTAGAAAATAATAAATTACATTTTCAAACATATATACTACAAACAAATAGAAATGAATATTTACTAAGAAAATGACTTTTAAAAAATAAATATTCAATTAAACAAGAACACATAATCTATGAACGTGGTATATATTATGTATTGTTAGAAGTTGTTAAGAAAAAAAATAAGAATTTATATACACAAAAAGAATTAAAATTTGGTAAACTTAGTAAGGTGGTTAATAAAGAACTATATTATGATTATATTAAATATAAGAGAGATTTTCTTATTAATCAAAAATTAAAAAATAAAGAGAAAGAATTGAAATTATTAAATAAGTTGGTAAAAAAATATGAATATTTCAGAAATTTATAGTTTTTTAAATCGTATATATAAATTTGATAATCAGGAATCATGAGATAATTCTAGGTTAGTAGTTAATAATGATATTGAAAATATTACAGAAATAATGGTATGTTTGGATATTAATAAAAGAGTATTAGAACTTGCAATAGAAAACAATATTCAATTAATTATTGCTCATCACCCTTTATTTATCAATCCCCCATCAATTGAAAATTATCATTCAAGAAAAATTTTTGGTTATTTAAAAAAATATAAAATTAATCTAATTTTCCTACACACTCCTTTTGACAAATCAATTTATGGAATGAACACAAATCTTGCCTTTAAACTTGGATTACAAAATATTAAGCAATCAGAAACTGATGAATATTATGTAATTGGAGACTTAACTAAACCAATGACTTTACAAAAACTTGCACATCGTGTTAAAGATTCATTTGAACTTGATGAAGTAAAATTCGCTAGTGGATATAAAGATCGTGAAATTTCTAAGGTTGCAATCCTTGGTGGTTCAGGCGCTAAATCATTATATGGTTTTAAAGGTGCTGATGTACTAATAACAGGTGATATTAAGTACCATGCATGAGTTGATTCGATTGATTTAAATGTTCCATTAATAGAAATAAATCATGATGTAGAAAATATTTTTGTTGATATCATTACTGAGAAATTATTACAACTATGTGATGTTTTTAATATTTTTAAAATTAAAAGTAAAATAAATTTTAAAACTATTTAACAACATTCATTTTTCCATCAATATCTTCTAATTTATTTAATGTAATCAAAGAATCATTGTCAACTGATCTAATAGTTTTAATTACATCGGTTAATTCTATATACATGCAAATAGTTTCAATTGTATATTCAATTTCATTTGTTAAACCATTCTTGATTTCATTAACATACATATCATGTTTATAACCAACTATCAATAAATTTTCTTTAAGACTTGAAACATCTTTTGTATAAATTTTAACTTGTACAAATTTTGATCTTGGAAAAATAAAGTCAATAGTAATACCACAAATAATAGCCATAGTCGCTGAAAATACAAAATTCGGAGATAATATTGATTGAATAACACTACTTGTTTCATTATTTCGATCAGCAGCATGAGTTATTAAATTAATGTCAATAATAGCTAGCGATCCAAAAGAACCTATTAATGTAGAAATAAATAAACATGAATTATTAAACATTAATAGCATTATTCCAACTGGCTTATTTTTAGCTTTTGAAAAATACATTGATATAATATCAGTTCCACCAGTAGATGAACCTACCATTAAAATAAGTGAAATTACTAAACCAGATAAAACTGCATTAACTAAACAATACACAAGTAATGAAACAGTACTAGATTGGCTTCAAAAACTTAAACTAACATCAGTAATCCCTTCTAAAACACTATTTTTTGTTGACCCAAATAAATAGATATCTCCTATTCCAGGTATAAAATCAAACACTAACCCAAATAATTGAGCCATAACAATATACATAATTGTTAAATATGCAAACTGTTTAGAAACAAATTTATAAGCAAAAATGACTAATGGAATATTTATTAAAATATTTAAAGACCAAAACAATATATTATATACAATATCTATTTCTACTTGACTTGAACCTGCTTTTTCCATGCTAGTTTTAGCAATTCTAGCTATACCTTGAAAAATACCACTTATACCTAAAGAATATAAACCAGAATTTTTTACTAAAAATAATGTCATTAAACCCATTATTAATGCAGCTAAAAATAATAATAGTATTTTAAATTTAAAACTTCTATTAGTTAGTACTGAACTAAACTTAACAATTTTTGATTTAAAATTAACTGTTTGAATATTATAATTTTGTCCTCTAATAGTTTCAACAAATGATTTAAATGAATCTGAAAATTTAACTACATTTTTCTTATTCAAGTTTTGTTCAAGTGAAATAGAAAAAGCCAGTTCATCAATATCGGTTTTTTTAATTGATTTAGTTTTCTTAGGTTTTGCCATATTATGCTACAATTCTATATTATTTTTTTAAAAATAGTTTAATTATTTTTACTATATATTCTTTTATATAATTCAACAAATTCTTCAGCTAATAAAACAAGTGTTTGACATGTCAGCATTTGATCTTCAGCATGAATGAATAGTAATGGAATCTTTAATTCCTCACCTTTTGCTTCACGTTGTAATAATTCAGTGTGATGTTTTTCTGATTCAACAATATTTTTATGGGCGCTTGCAATTCTTTTTTCAGCTTCGCTAAAATTACCTTTCTTTGCAGCATATATGGATTGAATAGCATCTGACTTAGCAGCATTTGCAAATGTTAATATTTTAAAACTCATTTCAGCTATTTGTTCATATGTATAAGACACACTTTTTCTCCTTGTACTTCAATATAGTACTTTATATATATGATAAAACAAAAAGTAAAAAATAATATATTTTTATTAAGTATAATTAAATTATGAAAACAAATTTCCATGCACACACTTATTATTGTAGACATTCATCAAATGATGCAGAATCATTAATTGTTAAAGCAATTGAAAATGGTTATGATAAATTTGGTATTAGCGAGCATTTACCACTTCCTAAAAATAAATATAGAAAACCAACCGTAGATGAATTTAATGAACTTGTTAATATAGTCAGTAATTTAAAGAAAAAATATAATAAAAAAATAAAAATTTATATGGGTGTAGAATGCGAGTACTTCAAAGATAAAAAATTAGATGTATGAGTTAAAGAAATAAAAAATCTAAAAGGTGTTGATTATTTAAACTTTGGAAATCATTTTTATGATTCATGTTATGAAAAATATAAATATTATCATCATCACACAAAAAAAGAAATTATAGATAGATATAAACTTATTTCAAAACAAGCAATTGAATCAAGGTTATTTATTGCTTACAATCATCCTGATATTTTCATTAGAGATATTAAGGATTGAGATCAAGATTGTATAAAATTAACAAAATATATAATTCAAAAAGCAATTAAATATGATTTAGCTCTTGAATTTAATTTAAATGGTTTAGCACTTAGATATGATCTTGATTCGGTGTTAAAAGAATTAAAAATCAAAAAAATTAGTGATTGACAAAAAATTAAAGAAAAGAAAATATCTGATCTTTTAGAAGATAAAATTTTAAATAAAAGAAATTATTATTTATATCCATTTCCAGATTTTTGAAAACTAATGAAAGATACTAAAGTAAAAATAAATATTGGAATTGACACACATAATATGCAATTAATGAATGATCACTATTATCATTTAGCTCTTCATCTATTAAATGAATGAGGATTAAAAAATAATATTGTATATGATTTAGAAATAAAAAAGCCACATTAGTGACTTTTTTATTTCTCTATAATATCATTTTAATAATTTTTTATGTTTTAGTATTGAATTTAAACTATGTTGAACTATTATTTGTCGTGTGTTTTTGCAGTAAAGAAGTTTGCGATTGCCATAATTCCTGTACCAATAGCACCACCAAAACCACCAATTGTACCAGCAATTAGTAATGCATTTCCAAAATTAATCGAATCAACATTCACATCTTTTAATCCTACTACACAAATAATACCTACAATAAGTAATACTACAGCAGATACTATTAGTCCGATAACTGATAGAAATTTTCTCATTTTTGCTCCTTTCATTTTTTCAATACATTAAATAATTATAAAACCATTTTTTATTTATTTCAAGAACCATATATTAATTATTCTATATAATATAGAATAATATTTTTTTACTGTTGCAATAAATTAATATTTTTGTTATTTTTGCAAATTAAAATACATTAATAAGAATTCATTTATAATTGTTTATTTAAATAATCAATACAATTCATCACTGTTGTAAAACATGTTGTAATATTATATCCATTGGTTCTTGGATTAAGATCTAAAGCTTCACCAACAAAAAATAAATTTTTAATTATTTTAGATTCTAAATTATTAGGATTAATTTTTTTTAAATCAATACCACCACCAGTATTAATTGCTACATCAATAGTATCAGTTTGTTTAATAACATATTGATGATTAGACAAACAATTAATAATTTCTTGTTTTGTTTTTTTTGAAATATTGTTAAGATCTAAATTTCCATATTTATTTAATAAGTAATTAATAACAGTTTTATTATAATTTTTAAAACATTGATTCAAATTTTTGTATTTTGATAATTCTTTTTCTACAATATCTTGATTAATAAAACAAATTTCTATTATACATTCATGATGATCTAAAAGATATTTACTAACATAACCTGAAACTCTTCTAACAACTGGACCACCAATACCATAATGAGTAAACATTAAAGGACCTGTTTCTTGATATTTTATTCTTTTATCTCAATAGACTTTGATATTTACATTGTCTAGACTAATCCCTTGCAATTGCTTAATTTTTAATTCATCTAGATATAATCCAACACCTATTGGATAAATTTTTGATAATTGATGATTAAATTTTTTAGCAATTTTATAAGCAAAATCACTTGCTCCTAAATTTTTAAAACTTAATCCACCAGTTGCTACAATAACATTTTTAGAAAGAAATTTTTCACTAGTAGTAATAACATGAAAAACATCATTTTTCTTTTCTATATCAATAACATTAGTATTAAGTTTTAAATTAATGTTTTGATTTTCATTAATATGATTTAAAATAATATTTCTAAATTTTGAATTAGAATCATTTAAATGGTATCTATGAGGTTCTTTCTCATAATATGAAAGTTTATATTTATCTAATATTTTTAGAATATTATTTCCATTATATTTGGTTAAGCATGGATAAAGAAATTTATTTGATTCGATTAAATTAGATAAAAAAATGTTTACATCACTATTATTGGCAATATTGGATTTACCTTTACCAGTGATCATAAACTTTTTTAAAATTTCATTATTTTTTTCAAGTACTAATGTGTTAATATTGGATTTTAAATGTAATAAACCAAAGCAGCAACTAACACCTGCACCTATAATTAATAAATCATATATTTTTTGTTTCATTAATAATTAGATTGTAAGATATTTAAAATTTTTTCTTGAAGATTTTTTTTAGCTTCATATGATGTTTTTAAAGCATCCTTTGAAGTTTTATTAATTAATTGTTCTAATTGATTAATTTCTTTTTTAACATCTTCAATCTTTATTTGTGATTTTTCAATGCATACATCACAAAATACTCGTACTTCATTTTTTTCAACACAAATCAATCCGCCAACTAAAACATATTCAATTTTTTTATGATTTGCTTCAACAATTGAAATGTTTGGTTTTAATAAACCTATTAAACTAGTCATGTTTGGATAAATCCCAATTCTTCCAACTTCAGTAGTAGTTTGAAAATTATTAGCTTCTGATTGAAAAATGATTCCTTCTGGTGATAATATTTTTAAATTAAAAGTAGACATTTAACACCTTATTTCTTTTGCTTATCATATGCATCATAAACTTCTTTAATTGTTCCTTTATATAGGAATAAAGTTTCTGGAATATGATCACATTTTCCTTCAATTATATCTTTAAATCCTGCAACAGTATCTTTTACTTTTACATATTTACCACTAAATCCAGAGAATTTTTCAGCAACAAAGAAAGGTTGTGATAAGAAGTTTCTAATTTTACGAGCACGATTAACTGTTAATTTATCTTCTTCACTTAATTCATCAATACCTAAAATTGCAATAATATCTTGTAATTCATTAAATTTTTGTAAAATACGTTGTACCTCACGAGCTACTTTATAATGCTCTACTCCAACAACTTTAGGTTCTAGTAATCTTGAACTTGAACCTAATGGATCAATTGCCGGGAATATCCCTAATGATGCAATTGAACGATCTAAAACTGTTTTTGCATCCAAGTGTGTAAATGTTGTCGCAGGAGCTGGGTCAGTTAAATCATCTGCTGGAACATAAACAGCTTGAACTGAAGTAATTGATCCTTTTTTAGTAGAAGTAATTCTTTCTTGCAATTTCCCCATTTCATATGCTAATGTAGGTTGATACCCTACTGCTGAAGGCATTCTACCTAATAAGGCTGAAACTTCTGAACCAGCTTGTGTGAAACGGAAAATATTATCAATAAACAATAAAACATCTTGGTTATATTTATCTCTAAATTCTTCAGCCATTGTAAGACCTGTTAAAGCAACTCTCATTCTAGCACCTGGAGGCTCATTCATTTGTCCAAATACTAAGGCTGTTTTATCAATAACACCACCTTCAATCATTTCATAATATAAATCATTACCTTCACGAGTTCTTTCACCAACACCAGCAAAAACACTTAAACCACCATGCCCTGTAGCGATATTGTGAATTAATTCTTGAACTAATACTGTTTTACCAACACCAGCTCCACCAAATAAACCAATTTTACCACCTTTAATATATGGAATTAATAAATCAATTACCTTAATTCCTGTTTCTAATATTTCTGATTGATTAGATTGTTGTTCATAACTTGGAGCAGGTTGATGAATTGATCTTAGAGTTGGATTTGCAATCGCTGGTTTTTCATCAATTGGATCACCTGTTACATTAAACATTCTACCTAAAACATCTTTTCCTACTGGAACAGATATAGGAGCTTCAGTATTATAAACATCCATATTTCTAATTAAACCATTTGTACTATCCATAGAAATACATCTAACAACATCACCACTTACTAATTGTGAAACCTCTAAAACTAGTTTAGAACCATTATTATTAACTATTAATGCATCATTAATTTGTGGCATTGTTTCTTTTGTAAATTTTACGTCAACAATTGGACCTAATACCTGATGAATTTTTCCTACCTTTTTATACTTATTTTTCAAATCCAATAAGCTATTATCTTGAGTTATTTTTTTTGTAGAAGAGCTTTTAATTGGTTTTAATTCATTTGCCTTTTTGTCTTGATTATTTTTGTTCTCACTATTTGTTTTTTTAAGTGGCTTTTCAACTTTAACTTTTATAGCTTCTTGAATTTTCTTTGTTGGTTTTTTAATTCAACAATAGTAACATACATGATTTCCATTACTTAATTGAATACTTGTTCAATTATCATCATCTTTACAAACACAACAAATTTCTTGTTCTTGATTATTACCTGCAAGTTTATGTCATTCCTTACGACGTTTATCGTAATCATATTTACCAAATTGGTCAAGTGTAATTACTTGATGTTTTTGATTTGCTGGAATTTGGTTATTATTTTTTTTATTTGTTGTTGCCATAATTTACTCCTTTACATTGCTTCCTGAAATAATTTCAGTAATTTCTTCAGTAATTTTTGCTTGCCGTTGCCTATTGTATTTGATTCTTAAATTGTTAATTAGTTCACTTGAATTGTCCGTAGCTGTATCCATTGCATTTCGCCTTGAAGCATTTTCACTAATCGTTGATTCTACCATAGCTCCATAAATTACACTTGATAAATAACTTGGAATAATCGATTCTATGATCTTTTGTTTTGATGGTTCAAAACTAAATGATTCAGGATTTATCTTGTCTTCAGTTTGTTCAACTATTTTTTTGTCAAATGGAATTAAACTTAATGATGTTGGTTCAAAATTAATGGCATTAATAAATTTCGTAAAATGAATTTTAACACTATCTATTTTTTTCTCATTCAACAATTTTATTATATATTGTGATAAAAAATAACAATCATCATAATTAAAATTATTAACATCAATTAAATCATAATGAATTATTTGTTCTTGCTTAAAATGATGTTCTAAACTTTCTTTAGATCTTCTACCAATCTGCAATAGCATATCCGTAGCTTTGAATTCTTTAATTGATTCTTTTACTATATTTGTGTTATAGCCACCACATAATCCTAATTGTGAAGTTATTACTATGTGCAATGTTTTTTGAGCTTCACTATTCAAATTTGGAGACATTGATATAAGCTTACCAATAAATTGATAATATTCTTGATAATAATCCTTAATCTTCATATAAATGCTTTTTTGTTTTTGAAGCTTACCACTTGCCATCAATTTCATTGCATTAGTAATTTTAGAAATTGATCCTACAGTTCTCATTCTTTTTTTCAATGAATCTAGAGACATCTTATTTCTTGCCTCCTTTTCTTTTCTTTTTTTGCTTTGATTCTTTAATTAATAACTTTTCTTCCTTTGTTTTTTTTGGAAAGACAACAATTAAAAAACTAGTAATATAATAAACTAATAAAGGTGCAGATATTAAACAAGTAATTGGACATAGAACATAACAAACTGAACTTAATGAATTATAACTACTACTCGATGCGCATAATCATGAATATTTAGTTACATCTCCTTGGAACTTATCAATAATAAATTGAACTCAACTTGATGATATAGTACCACTATCTACTTCTTGTTGATACAATGGACTGAAATAATCAAAAGCTTCTCTTCTAGTTTGATCAACAACTACTAAACTCCAAATTCATAAAGCAACTAATAAAAATAATACAAGAAGAAAACTTAGATAAGTAATTTTGAATTTTTTATCCTTCATCATTCAAGTATTTTTTATTCTTGTTAAAAACATTAGTTTATTAGCTTGCTTTGTTTTCATAAAATACCTTTATTTATTTATAGACTTAAGTGCCATTTCTTCTTCTTTTAACAATTCAAGATCTTTAGAAGTCTTTGAGATTGGATATTTATAATCTTTAATTGATTTTATATACTTTAAAACAAAAGTTTTTAATTCAGCTTTTAATGCTAAAGAAATTTGATCTGTAATTTCTTTTGTTTTTCTTAAAGCAGATGTTACTTTTCATTTTGCTGATTCAAATAACAATTTTTCTTTAAATTCTTCCATTTTATCTAATGGGATAAAATCAATAAAATACTCTTTTATTGAGAATAATAATATTGTTTCTTGAATTTGGTTCAATGGACTAGCTTGTTTTTGTTTGATAATTGATAATATTCTTTGTCCATGATTTAACACTTTTTCAGTGCTAACATCTAAATCTGAACCAAATTGGCTAAAAGCTTGTAATTCATAAAAACTTGCTAACTGAAGTTTTAAACTACTTGATGCTTGTTTTACACATTTAATTTGAGCTGCTGAACCAACTCTTGATACAGATAAACCAACGTCAATTGCTGGTCTTTGTCCTGAGTTAAATAAATCAGACTGCATAAACAATTGGCCATCAGTAATAGAAATTACATTAGTTGGAATATATGCAGATATATCTCCAGCTTGTGTTTCAATGATTGGAAGAGCAGTAATTGATCCTCCACCATTTTCTTCATTAACTCTACATGATCTCTCAAGTAATCTACTATGTAAATAGAAAACATCACCTGGATATGCTTCTCTACCTGGAGGACGTTTTAATAATAATGATAATGTTCTATATGCAACTGCATGTTTAGATAAATCATCATAAACAATTAAAACATCTTTTCCTCTACTCATTCAATATTCTGCTAAAGTAATACCAGTAAAAGGAGCTAAATAATTTAGTGCTGGTAATTCATCTGCTGTTGAGGATACAACTGTTGTATATTTTAAAGAGTCAGTTTCTTCAAGTAATCTAACAGTATTTGCAACTGTTGACGCTTTTTGACCAATTGCAACATAAACACAATAAACATCTTTTCCATTTTGATTAATGATTGTATCAATTGCTACAGTTGATTTCCCTGTTTGACGATCTCCAATGATCAATTCTCTCTGTCCTTTACCTATAGGAAACATTGAATCAATTGTCAAAATACCTGTTTCAAGTGGCTGATTAACTGATTTACGAGTCATAACTCCTGGAGCAATTTTATCAATAGGTTGTTGAATACCTGATGAAATAATTTTTCCTTTTCCATCAATTGGTTGTCCTAAAGCATTTACAACTCTTCCTAAGAACCCATCACCAACATTTGTACTAGATATCTTATTTGTTCTCTTAACAATACTTCCCTCAGCAATATCTTCATAATTTCCTAAACATATAATAGAGACAGTTTCTTCTTCAAGATTCAAAACTAAACCTTCTGAACCGTTAGAAAATTGGACAATTTCATTTAGCATAACGCTATTTAATCCACTAGCTACAACAATTCCATCACCAACAGTTAAAACTCTTCCATCTTCTGATTTCAAAATTTTATCTGCATAATATTTTATATTTTCCTTAATAATTGAAGAGAATTTATTTTGACTCATAATTTTTTGCCTTTCTCATCTCGTTTTTAATAACTGATAATTTATTTTTAATTGAGTTGTCAAGCACAGTATCATCATAACAAACCTTAATACCACCAATTAATGATTTGTCAATAATAACCTTAAATATAGGTTCTTTATTTATTTTTAATTTTATTTTTTTGGCTATTTTATCAATATCACTTTTATTTAATTCGAAACTAGAATAAATTTTAATGTTAACAATTTCCATTTTATTATCAAGCAAATCTAAAGTTTTTTTGAATATTGGTTTAAGAATTTTTTCATCTTCACAATCAATTACATAAAAAAAAGTGTTTAACAATATTTTTTCTATTTTTGATTTAAAAATTTTCTCAATCAAATTTTTCTTTTCTGTTTTTGAAATGTTCTTTGAAGTAATAACTTGATAAAAATTTTCTTCATTTTCCAAACAATCTATTAAATCTAATAGATCTTCTCTAATTGATTTTGCTTTATTAATTTCTTTCAACAATTGAAAGACAGCAATAGCATATTCATTAACAAGTTCATTCTTAGTCATTATTTATCTTCCTTATCAAAATTGTCAATGAATTCTTTTACCAATTTATCATTTTCCTCTTTTGTAATTTTTTGTTTCGAAATTTTTGTTACTGCTTCAAAGGCAATATCCATTATTTCTTGATCCATATCTTCAATCATTTGTTCTTTTTCTGATTGCATAGATTTTTTAGCATTTTCAATAATTACATTAGCTTGTTCATTTGCTTGATGCTTAATTTCTTCTTGAATTGCATTAGCTTTAATCGTTGCTTTTGTAATCATTTCATTAGCTTCTGCTTGAGTTTTAATTAATTCAATTTGAGCATCTTGACGATCTTTTAAAGCTTCTTGTTTAGCATTATTTGCATCTTCAACTTCTTGTTCTAAGTATTTTTTTCTTTCATCCATTTTTTTGGTAAATGGTTTTCATAGAAGCCAAGTAATAGCAATTATTAATATAACAGTTGCAATAACAACAGCTACAAATACTCAAATGTTTGGAAATAGTAAATTAAAAATTGTCTCATTATCTACTGGACCAGATCCGCTACTACAACTTACAATAAAAAGCGAACTTATTCCCAATAATAAAATAAGAATTAAACTATAAGCAATTATTTTTTTAGTCTTATTACTCATAGGTTTACCTCGCAATAAACTAAACCACAAAAATTAAAAGAATTGCAATTACTAAACCATAAATAACTCCAGATTCAGAAATTGCGATTGCAATAATGGTAGTAGAAAGTATTTTACTTCTCATTTCAGGATTTCTAGCTACAGCTTCAGCAATTTTACCAGCTGCAAAACCTTGTCCTGCACCAACACCAAGACCTGCTGTACCAACAGCGATCCCTGCACCAATAAAGGCACCCATTTTCTCAACACTTCCACTAATTCCTTCAGTGGCTGCTTGTACTACACTTGTAATGTCAATAATATCCATATTTCCTCCTAATGTTTTTTAGTTTTACTTTTAGAGACATTTAAAGTTTGATTTTCTTTTTCTTGTTTTTCAAGTAAGTATTCTTCCATCTCATTAACTGGAGTTGATATATAATTTAATGATAACAATGTAAATACATATGCTTGAATAGCTCCAGTAAAGAATGAAAAATATAAGAATAAAGTCGGCATTAGAATTACACCACCTACTAGTAACACAGTAATTGATGGCATATCTCCTAAACTTGTTAAGGCTCAAAAAATAACTTCATATATGATATAACCCGCCAATATATTACCCCATAAACGGAATGAGATAGAAATTAATGGCGTGATTAATCCAATCAAACTAAATGGATTTATCATAATCGGTATTTCTTTACCTTTAATTTTTAGATTTAAGCAGAATTTTTTTAAGTACAATCACTTTTGGATCTTAATACCCATCACAATTGAAATAAACCACGCAGTAAACCCTAATGTTAATGGAACTGTATATGATATGGATGCTTCCTTAAATCCTATAGTAGCAATAAAATTTGATAAAGCTATAAAAGATAATAAGAAGACAAAAAATGGTGTTCATTTAACATATTTTATTCCAAATGATTCAACAACCATTTGTTTCACCATTAATAAAAGATTTTCAATGATCATACTAAAACGCTTTGGTTTATCCGTTGGTCTAACATTCTTATTTTGAATATAATATGCTATTGATATACATATTATTATTAATGCAGTAAGAATAATAGAAACAAATGGATGCAAAGCTGCTTCAATATTAAGTTCAAAGGCCTTTCATTTTTCTGTTAAATCCATAGTTATTCCTCTTTTTTAGAGTTGATTTTTATTTTCTTTTTTATCATTACATTTCAGATCAAAATAGTTAGCGATATGAAAAATAAGATAACTTACTAAAAAAAAAGATAAAAGCATGTAAAGATTAAAAATTTCTGTATTTATTAAAAAATTTATTATCAAACCTATTAATAAAGGTACAAAAATAAAAAAAGATCATAGCAAACTAAGTAATATAGAATGTACAAAGATTTTTCTTTTTGCCTCATTATTCTTTGCCATACTAATTGTTTTTTCTTGGTTATAAAATCTCAAAAGCAATGATATGGCAAAGCAAGGAAATAACATTAATACAGAGTATGTTAATCCTCACAAATCAATAGTGGCACTGGTTGTTAAGGCAACAATTAATGATATAGATGTAATTATTAGAAAACTAATTCATACTATTTTATGTTGCTTAATAATCATACTACTTAGCTATAACAACTCAATATAGCATGGAATAATTGTAGTACTTTTTAAAAAAAAAGATAATTTTTTTTATTTTGTCAATAGTTTTTTTATTTATATATGAAAAATATAAACTTATTTTAAACACAATATTATAATTTATTATAATAATAGTGAGAAATAGGAGTTTATATGTTATACACATCTGAAGATCAAAAAAAACAAGAAAATAAACCATTTGACGGGAGTGCTGTTAATGATTTAGGACCAATTAAGGTTACAGGAATACAAAAATTTATGTATTGATTATGCATTATTTTGACTTTAGGTATTTTATTTTTTGTATGAAATATTAGTAAAGTAAACTATTTAAATAAATTACAGAACAAAATAAATGAAAGCGCTTCTGGAATTGAAGTTCAACTAGAAAAAAGATTTTCAACCCTTACAAAATTAGTTCAAGCTGTTGAAGGTCACGTTAGATTTAACAAAGAAGTTTATGAAAATATTGCTAAATTCCGTTCAGGAAATCAAGTTAATGATTTAAATTCAAAAGCTTCAGCTGTTTCAAGAATCTCATCTGGAATTAATTTTGCTTTTGAAAACTATCCTGAATTAGGTGCTGATGAATCAATTAGAAAATTAATGAATGAATCAACAATGATTGAAAAAGAAATTGCTGCAGCTAGAAGATTATATAATGCAGATGTAACTTCATTTAATTCTTCAATATATAATTGACCTACAAATGTAGTTGTTGTTAAAAAAGGATATCATGGATTAAATTTATTCAAAGCTGAAGAAGAACATAAAAATGATGTAGATATATCATTTAATACTAAATAATGCCTAAATTTTGAGAAGAAAATTTTTTAAAAAAATATAATCAAATATTTGAAGAATCATCAAATAGTTGAATTGAAGATGAATATTTAACTTTATACTCTGATGCTGAACAAAAATATTTAAAAACAGAATTAAACTATAAGAAGAATCACAACAAAGTATTATATGGTTTTTTTTGTTGCTTATTTTTACCATTATCATTAATTACAATTATTCCTTTTTATTGAGTTTATAAAAAGTTTAAAGCATTAAGAAAAAATAAAAATGATCTATTATCAAAAGTAGATGAAGCATTAAATGAAAAATCTATTGTCCATAATAAAATAATTAATAGTATTGATTTTAATGAAATTTTCAACCAATATAAAAATATAATAAAATATCAACATTGTGGACCGATTGTACAAAAATTAATTGATATGATGCAAGAGTTATCATTATTTGATTTATCAACTGCAAATAATGAAATTAATCCATATACAACTTCTTGATCAATTATTGATGAGAATAAAATTGCATTGCATATTGCAAAACAACACCATAAATGATTTAATAAAACATATTCGGGTAGCAAAACAGTTTATTATCAAGAATATGATAGTTCTTCAAAATCAACTGTAACTAGATCAGAAGTTGTAACTGCTTATTATACCCACCCTGCAATTGATATTAATGATACATGTAAAACATATACATTTATGGAATCATGTAGTAATCTTGAATTTAATTATGATGGAAAATCTGGTAAATTTAGATCATCTAGATATAACAAAAGAAATAATTATTCACCATTAGAAAATAAAAAATTTGATGACGAAATAAATTGATCTAGAAATGATGAAGTCCAATTTAGAATGGTATTTACACCTTTAGCACAGGAAAATTATTTATTAGAATCAAATAATGCTAAGGATATTAATGATTCATTAAAATGATCAAAGTGAAAATGTTTTATGACAAATGAGCACACTATTAAGAGAGATGATTTATCGTTTTTTAAATTTCTAAAAAAACCAATTGATAAGTTTTCTAATAATGCTAAACTTTCATTAAAAGATTTTAAAACCTCTATTCATGATTCAATTATTTCATATTACTATAGCATATATAGCAATGCTAATTACATATGAATGTTATCTTTAATGCAAAGTGAAAATCATAACACTATCATTAATAATGTATTATCAGAAAATAAAATAATAAGAAATAATTATAATTTATTCGGATTTAATATCTTGAATCAAATGTTAAAAAAAGATGTTATTAAAGCAGATACTAGTACATTCCACATGATGAATAAATTTAATTTAATAGATGAGAATAATCAAATTGCTGAAATTGAATTTGAAGGAATAACATATGATATGATTGAAAAAGTTACTTATATATCAACATATGCTCCAGCTGCTGGAAGAATGGTTTCAGTACCTGTACATTATATTGATTATATAGAGAAAAGAGGGACTGGATATACATATAGTATTGTTTTAGATTACAAAAAAAATTATTTTTATGATAACCACAATAATATTAAATTTTCAAATAACAAAGAATTTGATTTTAAAATGCAAGAACTCAAAGAAAAGTATCAAGATGTTGTCATGTTTAATGGTATAGTATCAATTTTTTCTCAAAATAAAAATTCTGAGATTATTAATGATTTAAGAAAATTTGTTAATTATAAATAAAATATTTTTAATGATTATTGAAAAAATTAAAATTTTATCACTTAAATTTTTTTGCTCTAGGTTCTTTATTAAGTCCAGGCATACGATAAATATTATCACAAAGTAATACAATCATTTTAGCGGCGTGATTTATGCTATAGTCTTTTATTTCAACTTTAATGTTTTTTGGGACATTTAAATCATTAGGATTACTTGAAAGTGAATATTGTGTTTTTGCAATACATATAAAATAATCTTGAATATTTTTATCTTTTAAAATTTTTTTAACCTTATCACTAATAACAATTTTATTAGCTGAATAAGAGCACTCTAAAATTTTATTTAATTTGGTATTTAAATTATCATTATTTACATCATATAAATATTTCTTATGTGGTTTTGTTTTAACTGATTTAATAATTTTATCTACAATTATTTTTGTGTTTTTGTTTGGGCCATCATTATAAATTGAACTTATTGTATAATTTATATTATTTTGTTTGCAATAATTTATAAATTCATCAACTTCTTGCTTGCTGTCAATTTTATTCTTATTTAATATAACTAATGGTTCTAAATCGTATTTTCTAACATGATTAATATGGTGATAGAGATTTTTAAACCCTTGTTTCAAAGCTAATATATCATTTTTATTATTTCCGTGATACTTTAAAGCTTTAATAGTTGCGCATATAATGACTAAATTTGGCATTTTATTCATTGTTTGCATTTTAATATTCATCATTTTTTCAAATCCAAGATCACTACCAAATCCACATTCTGTAATGACATAATCAGCATAGTTCATCGCAGTATTTGTAGCTATGATACTATTACATCCATGAGCAATATTTGCAAATGGTCCACCATGAATAATAATTGGACTATGATATTTAGTTTGTGCTAAATTGGGTTTAAATGATTGTTTTAATATTTCAATTATTGCATTTGAAATATTTAGTTCAGATATTTTAATTGGCATATTTTTCTTTGTGTAAGCAATAATAGTATTGTTTATTTTATTTTTAAAATCATCAATATTGTTACATAAACAAAATAATGCCATAAGATCACTTGCAGCAGTAATATCAAAACTTGTATTGTAAAATAAATCATTCTTGATTTTAATTTCTAAATTTCTTAATCCTCTATCATTTAAATCAATACATCTTTTTCATAATATTTTTTTTGGATCGATATTTAATTTACTGTTAAAAAATATTTCATTTTCAATAATTGTACTAATTAAATTATTTGCAACAGTTAATGCATGAAAATCCCCTGTAAAATGCAAATTAATGTAATTATCATCTAATAGTGTAGATTTACCTCCACCGGTTGCAGTTCCTTTCATACCAAATACTGGACCTAAACTTGGTTGTCTTAATGTTCCAATACATGAATAACCATGATAATTCATTGCATCTACTAATCCAATTAATAATGTAGTTTTTCCTTCTCCAACTGGAGTGGGGTTTATAGATGTAACTACAATAAGATTACTCTTTTTATTATTTTTAATTAAATTCAACTTTAAAAATTTATCAAAATAATTATCATATTGATTGGATTTAATATTAAGTTTTTTAGCAACATCAAAAATTTTCATAATAAAACCTTAATATATTTTTAACATAATAAAAATATATCTTGATTTTAACATTTTTTTATATAAAATATTTGTGTATTATTAGTTCTCTAATGATATATTCTAATTTTTTAGTCTTAAGATATATTTTATTTATTATGAATGTAAAAGAACTTAAATTAAACAAGCTGTTAGAAGCTAATATTTTAGATTTAAAATTTGGCGATTTAACTAGAATTCAATCTTCACTAATTCCTGAAGCATTAAACAAGCAGGATATTTTGGCTATTGCTCAAACCGGAAGTGGAAAAACTGCTGCATATTTAATCCCAATAATCAATAATTTACTTCAATCAAATGATAGTAACCTAACAACACTAATAATTGTTCCTACAAGAGATTTAGTAAATCAAGTTTATGATACCTTTATAGCTCTTGCAAAAAACACACATTTAAAAGCAGCAAAAGTAATGGGAGGAATAAATCAATCTAACCAAATTGAAACTATCAAAGAAAAAGTAAATGTAATAATTGCAGTAACTGGTAGATTAATGGATTTTATAAATAGAAAAATTATTTTATTGAATCACATCAAAACAATTGTTCTTGATGAAGTTGATAAAATGCTTGATATGGGATTTAGACAAGACATTATTCACATCTTTCATATCCTTGAAAAAATGAAATCAAAATATAATACTATTATGGTTTCTGCGACTATGCCAAAACAAATAAGTGAACTTGCTAATAAACTTTTAAAAGATAATCATAAAAAAATTGAATTAGAAGAAGAACAATCAATAAAAGATTTAATTAATCAAAAAGTTTTATTAATGCATAAATCTCATCAAATACCAGTGTTAATAGAAACAATTTTTAATAACAATGTACAAACAATTATTTTTGTTAATACAATAAATGAAGCTGTTAATATCGAAAATTTATTAAGATATTTAGGATTAAATGTTGCTTCTATACATGGTGATAGAACACAAGCATATAGAGAAAAAATAATTAATCAATTTAAACAAAAAGAATTATCAATTTTAGTTGCAACAGATGTTTTAAGTAGAGGAATGGATATTAAAGATCTTGATTTAGTTATAAATTACAATTTACCAGAATCATTAGAAACTTATGTTCATAGAATTGGTAGAGTCGGTAGAGCAAAAAACAAAGGTAGAGCTATTTCTATTATCAACATAAATGAAAAAGAGAAATTAGAGAAATTAATAACTAATTATGATTTAAAAATATCAATTGTTGAAAAAGATGAATGAAATAAACCGAATAAAGAAAATTTAAAAACAATAATTAACAAATTTTATAACAATATCAAATAATTATCATAAGATAATATAATAAAAATATGAAATGATGAAATAAAAGAATATTTTTAGTTTTTTCAAGTTTACTATTTGGTTCAATCTTAGTGGTTGGAATAAATGGTATGATAATTTATTTCTCACAAAAACAAACTAGTGATAAATATATTTCATCAAAATATAGTGATTTTTCTAATTCTAATGATCAAGATATTAGAAAATTTTTCAAACAAAACACAGTATCAATGTCAATTATTGAAAATGAAACTACAAAAACTAATGGTACAGCATGACTATATGATTGAAACCATAAAGATAATACTTACACGTTTATTACAAACCTTCATGTTTTTTCACCTTTTATTGAATATGATAAAAATACAAATGATGCTAAGTTAATAAATCAAAGTTTTAAATCAATTAACATTAGATATTTTAATAATGTAAATGATAATAGGCTATCAATGATTAGAACTGATTTTGATAATTGAAGTATTAGTAAATTAGATAATATATTTTTATCTAGAATGATACCTAAACGGTATAATAATTCAAACAATACTAAAACTATTAATGAGAAGTGTTATATTGATAACGGTTATATTGACTACATAAAAATTACTTATCATAGTAGTAATAATTATTTTGATAATTGATTAAAAACTGATCATACTAAACCAGAAATAATGAATATTAATGAACATAATATAAATGATTTAAAAGAATTGTATATTGCTGGATTTCCAATTATCAATAACAAACCAACATGAACTGAACAAAAAATACCAAATAATAAAAGTAATGTATTTATTTCAAATACCGTAAAAGAATTATCACCAGATGCATGAATGAATGATAATAATAATATTTATATTGAAACAAATAACAAAAAAATTAATTTAAGGAGTGTTAGTAATCAAATAGTTGTAAAAGAATTAAGAATGGGTGCAGGGAGTTCGGGTTCAATGATGATTACTAGACATGAAAATAAAATTAAAATTATTGGAATATGATGAGGAACATATGGTAATCATAGTGGAGCAATTGATTTATTAAATACAAATTCATTTATCCCTTATGATTCATATATGAATAATGAATGATTAGATATTGTTTGGCAAGAATATTATTTGTAGCTTTTTCTTATTTTTTTTAATTATTAAAAAATCAAAAATTGTTTTGCAATTAGCTTATTTTTTTGATAAACAAACAAAATATTAATATATAATATTAAAGAATATTAAAATAATTTTATGCTTGGGTGAATCAAAAATAAGAAAAATAAAAATAATAAGAATAGTAAAAAAGTGGTTAATGAAAAGCCAAAAGTTGTTTCACAACAAAAATCTCAATTTGATGTAGAACCAGCGTTTTTTAATTACGATAAAATAAAAACAAATGCCTTTTTAACTGATGATGGTGAATATAATAAAAAGAAATTAATTGATAATTTACCAAATGGTGATGCATCATATTTAAATATTGATGAAAATAAAGTTGAGATTGAAGCAAGAAGACAAAAAGATGAAGCGGCATTTCGTGAAATTACTACAAATTTAAATCATAGTTATCTAATGTCTGAAAATAATATTAAAGACATTAAGACACAATCAATTTCAAATATTAAAAATATTTCAGAAGATGATATTTATCCAATTAAATCAAGACAAATAAATGAAAAATTTTATAGTAAAGTAGCAAAAGGTTTAAATGAGCAGTATAAACACATTAGTAAAGAAACATCATCATTTTTAAAAGAAATGCATACCAAAATTTTAAATACTAATAATTTAAATGAACCATTAGTTAATTCAAATGAAAATTTTGAAATGGGTGGGAGAGAAACAAGTAAGGAATGAATATCAGCCGATAGTGGTGTTAACAGTTATGAAAATTTAGTAAAGGCAAGAAATGATTTATTAAAGCAATCTAATGATTATCAACCATCAAAAGAAGACTTTGATAGTTTAAATAATATTCCAACAAGACAAGTGTCATCTAATAAAAATCTTTTCATTAATGATCAAGTTACATATCAAGATGAATTAATTGAAAAACATTCAAAAAATATTGACAATGAATATGTAGGCGAAAGAAATGGAAAATTATTCACTGGTGTACTTTCAAACTCAACTAACTCCCATAGAGCAACAATTAATTTAGGATTAAATGAAAGAGCACAAAAAACAAGACAAATAAATGAATTAGCAAATAATGCATTAAATAAAACAAAATATAGAACAGTTCCTATGGATTATACAACTTCCAACAATAATTTTGCTAACGCTAAAAATATAATTGAAAATATAAATGAAACAATAAGTCCAAAAACTTCATCAATGAAAAATAATGATGTTTATATTACAAAACCATTACATGTAGAACAATATCCAGAGTACAATGATATGTTAATCAATAAAATGACTAAAGAAATTAATGATCATTTAAATACTAGAACAAAAATAACTACTGAATTAGAAGAAGCTAGTCGATCGAAAAACCACATTTATACTGATCAATCAATAAATATGTCTAATTCACTTCGTGAAAATGATTTTGATATTGAAAAATTAATTCCTGTTAATGAAGTAAAAATGGATTTAAGAACAAGAAAATCACAAAAGAAAGTATATGAATTTAATAATAGAGGATGTTTTTAATGCAAAAAATCATACCTTTTTTTAAAACAACAGGTTGAGCTATTGGTTATCCTTTTGTTGGTTTGTATCTTTTAATGTTATATTTGTCAGTAAGACTAAAATCTAGAAAATATAAAAAATACCCAGATAATTTTTTAGCAGCTGAGAGATACGCAGGTGTTTATAAACTATCAAAGCTTTTTAAATACATTTTTAGAGTAAAAATTGATGAGTTTGTTGATAAGGAAAAAATATCATCAAAACCACAATTAATAGTTTGTAATCATAGATCAATGATTGATTCATTACTTTTATTTAATTTTTTATATAATCAACTTTCAAATAATTTTATATTTGTTGCTAAAAAAGAATTAGAAGGAACTAAAATTGGGGTAATTTTAGATTATGTAGATACTTTATATTTAGATCGTGAAAATATAAGAGAAGGATTAAAATTAATTGATAAGCAAAAAGAATTGATAAAAAATGGGAATGTAGTAATTGTATTTCCAGAAGGAACAAGAAATAATGAAGATGAATTATTAGAATTTAAAGCTGGGGCATTTGAAGTTGCATATCGTGCAATGTGTAGCATCCAACCAATTGTTTTAACTCATACAAATGAATACAAAGAAGATAAAAAAGAATATAGAAAAAGAAAATCAAAAGTCCAAATGAGTATAATGGAAGAATTAAAGCCAGCTAATTTTATTTCCATTGATAGAGTTGTTCTAGCAAAAAATCTGCAAAAGAAGATGCAAGACAAATATAATTCCATGATAAAAAATACTGATAAAAAGAAATAAACTTTAGATGATTAATTTACTCTTTAAATGTAGCAATAACATCAGTTAATTGAATTTTGTTATCATTAGTTTTTTTCAATTTTACAACAGCATACTCATTTACATTTAACTTACTAAATATATTTTCACTAAAACTAGCACATGAAAAATCTACATCACTTTCGCTAAATTCTATAAAACACATTTTTTTAGCATATTTGGTCATTCTTTCTTTTAGATTTTTAATGTAAATCAAATTGTTTGATTGATTAGTAGAATCACTATCATTTAATTTTTTTAGTTCATATTGTGCTTTATATTTATCAAATACATTATTGAACTGATCATTTGAAAAAGTGTATGATAGTAATTCATATTCATATTGCGCTTTTTCAATTTCAGACATTGGTACATAATCATTTGAAATATTAATATCAAAAACATTATGATTTTCAATAGAAATTGATGATTTTGATATTATTTCTTCAAGGTTTAATAATAAAAAATTTCTATCAACTTCAAATTCTTCGAATGCTCCTACTTTAATTAATAATTCTATTGTTTTTCTATTAATTGATTGTCTTGATAAAATCGAAATAGCTTCATTTCAACTTTGAAATTTATATTGTTCTCTAATTGCAATAATTTTTTTAGCTATCTCATTACCAATACCTTTAATGTTACTAAAACCAAACATAATACCGTTATTAAAAATAGAAAATGAAATTTGAGAATTTAAAATTGACACATTATAAATTTTTATCATTTTCTTTTTTGCTTGTGAAATATACAAATTATTCTTAGTTGAATCTCCATGTATTAATAAAACTAAATAAAATTCTAATGGATAATAATATTTTAAATACATCATCTGATAAGAAATAAAAGAATAAGCAAGCGAATGACTATGATTAAAACCATAATTAGCAAATTCTAGTATAAAATCATATATTTTATTTGATTCACTTAAACTATATCCGTTAGCCTGAGCTGCTTTATTAAATGATTCTTTCATTTTAATAAATAGTTCTTCTTGTTTTTTTGAAATAGCTCTTCTAAAAATATCAGCTTCTGCTAAACTGAAATTGGTAACAGATCTTATTAATTCAATAACTTGTTCTTGATAAATACAAAATCCTAATGTTGGCTCAAAAGTTTTTTTAAGATCTTCATTCAAATATTTTGGTTCAATCTTTTTTTCTCTAGTTTTTACAAATTCTGGTATTAATGATTGGGGGCCTGGTCTAAAAAGAGCTGAACATATAGAAATGTCTTCAACTGATTTAGGTTTTATTTTCATTATTGTATTTCTCATTCCAGGAGATTCAAGTTGAAAAATACCTATTGTATTACCACTACTTAAATCATCAAATAACTTTTGATCATCTAAATCAATTTTTGACAAATCAACATTCACTGATTTATTAATTTTTATTAGTTCTAATACATCATTTATTATTGATAAATTTCTAAGTCCCAAAATATCCATTTTAAATAATCCAAGAGTTTCTAAATAATCCATAGTAACTCCCGTTAATTGTCATCGATCAATTCCTGTTTGAACTGGGATGTATTCATCTAATGATTTATCAGCAATAATAATTCCTGCTGCATGGGTAGAAACTTGCCTTGGGATATTAATAATTTTATTTGCATATTCAAATAAATCAGGATATTCTTTAATGAAAATTTTAAACTTGTCATCATCATAACATAGTTTTAAATTTTCTTCTTGTTCACTAGAAATTAGTTTTGTTATTTTATCTATAATTTTTAAATCAATATCTAAAATTCTACCAACATCTCTAATTGCCATTTTTGCTTTGATTCTTTGTAGTGTCATAATATAAGAAGTTTTGTCTGGTCCATACTTATCAAATATATAATCAATAACTTCTTGTCTTCTTGTATCCATAATATCAATATCGATATCTGGAAGTGACTTTCTACTTATATTTAAAAATCTTTCAAAAATTAAATTGTATTTAATAGGATCAACATCTGTAATATTTAAACAATATGAAACTAATGACCCAGCAGCTGAACCTCTACCTGGACCAACTAAAATATCATTATTTTTTGCATAGTTAACAAAATCTGCAACTATTAAAAAGTAATCATTATATCCCATTTCATCAATAACTGATAATTCATAATTTAAACGTTCAACATATTTTTTATCAACTGTTTGTTTATTATGTGAAACCTTATTTTTAAGACCTTCAATACATTGTTCATATAAATAAGTTTTGCTATTGAAATTATTTTTATTTGAAAATTTTGCAAGTCTTGGTTTAATCGGTTCTAGTATTCAATTACATGAAACAATTAGATCATGTGTTAATTCTATTTGTTTTTTATCAAATAATTGCATAGCTTTTTCTGTATTAATCAAATAATGACTTTGATTATTTTCTATCTCTTTTAATTTTCTTTCATCTTTAATCGCCTCTAAGATATTAATGATAATGAAGTCTTGTTCATTTAATGTATTTGCTAAATTATAAGCAAGTTCTTTATGTGAATAATAATTATTTGATTTTAGATGATGTTCTCCACTAATGTGAATAACATAACAATCATTAATCAAATCATTTATATTGAATTCCTTGTTTAAATTTGTTTTAGAATTCAATTTTAGTAAATTATGAAATCCTTGATTATTCTTTGCAATAAATAAATAATGACTATTCTTATAAAGATAATTTAACCCAATAACTGGAGTCAATTCATTTTGTTTTGCCTTAAAATAAAATTCATAACAGCCCATTAAATTTCAATCAGTTAAAACAACATGGGTCTGATTATTTTTCTTAGCAAAAAAAATAATATCATCAAGAGATAAACTTGATGATAATAATGAGTAGTGAGAGATTGTGTTGATATTATAAAATGTTTTATTCATATTAATTATCTAGTAGATAATACATGTTTAATTTTTTTAATTTGTTCTTCAGATAATTTTTCATGCTCTAATTTATATTTTAAATCTTCAGTGCTTAATAATGAATAACCATCATCATCACTTATATCAAAATCTTCCATATCAAAAGTTTTAGTTGGACTAACTTTTCATTTTTCAAAATCAGTATGATCTTCATCAATTGATATCTTTAAAGTTTTCTTAGGCATAATAAACTCCTTATTGTTTTAATTATACAATATTACTATGTAATATTTATATTATTCTAAATTTATATGATAAAAATTAGCAAAATGATACATTTTTTATGAAAATTTAAATAATAGTAAATTCTCTACATTAAAATTCAACTGTAACACATTCAAGTTTTAGATTATTAACTTTTTTATATAAAGAACAAACTTTATATTTTAAATCAAAAATAATATCATTTTACTATCAACATTATTATCTTAATTAAATTCATTAATATCATATGTAAATAAAGTTTTGTATATTTATTAGATTTAAAAATTGAAAAAAGACTAAATTATATTTAACCCTAATTTTTATGTGTAAAGTCAAATATATAAATCAATAGATATTTATTTATAGAGCTTTAGTTTATTGAAATATTTTTTTATTTTTATTCAAAAATTTATTAGCATAAAAAGGCACATTGTGCAATTAAGGAGAAAATATGAATTATGTAACTTATTTAAAAAATAAAAATCTTTCAAAAAACACTATTGAAATATATAGTAAAAATTATAAATTTTGAAAAACATATATTGGTGATAAAAACCCAACAAAAAGAATTTTTGTTAATTTTATAAGAGAGTATGAAAAAAAACATAAGGCAGCAAGTGTACATTTATTGTATTCAAGTGTAATATCTTGCTTAAAGTTTGAAAAACGTTGAAAACTAGTTAATGAATGTAGGGATATTAAACTTCCAACATCAGAATCAAGATTAAGAACAGTAATATCTTTAGAAGAATTTTATAAAATAGCTAATAATATAAATCTTGATGATTGACATGACAAAAGAGATTGGATGATTTTTTGTTTTATGTTTCAAACAGGTGTTAGAGTTAGTGAACTAATAAAAATTGACTTAACTGAAATTGAAAATAATAAATTATGTATAAGTGGTAAAGGTAAGAAAACTAGAATCATTTATATAAATGATTATTTAAATGAATTATTAAAAAATTGAAAATATAAAAAAATAGCTATATCTAAAAAAAGAAAATCTATAACATCTAAGCAAGTTAATATTTTAATTAAAAGATTAACAATAAAATATTTTGATAAATGTTTAACTTCTCATGGATTGAGAAGATCATTTGCAACTAACATGCTTAAAAGTAATATTAATCTTGAAGTTGTAAGAAGAACATTAGGTCATGCAAATATTAATACCACATCAAGATATATACAATATACAGATGATGATATTTTGTGTGAAATAAATAATATTTTTAAAAAATAAACTGCCATTTCAATATTCCTTTAATGTCTATTAAGGAATATAAGTTAGGTGAATTGGTTACTCCAAAATCTCTAAAAAGAATTTACGAAAAGGATTGAACTAATTATGGAGTTCCATTTTTAAAGGTTGAGGACATTAATAAATTATCAATAAATAATAATGTAAATTTTAAAACTTTTATCTCTAATGAGATGTATGATGAATTAATAAAAAAATATGAATTTCCTAGTAAGGGAACTATTTTACTGACAACAGGAGGAACTCTTGGTAAGGTTTGAAAATACGATGGTAGAAAATGTTGATTTAAAGATAGTGCAATTAGATGGCTAAAAAATAATGAAAATATAATTCTAAATAAATACCTTTATTTTTGGTTTATTAAAAATAATAAATATATTACTAGTGTTTTTAGTGGTAGTGTAATGAAGATTATTTCATCTGAAGTAATAAATAATTTTTTCATAAAGTGTAATGAAGATTATTTCATCTGAAGTAATAAATAATTTTTTCATAAAAGTTCCTAATTTAGGTATACAACAATCTATAATTGATATTATTGAACCTTTTGAAAATTTATTAAATCTCTTTAATAAAGAATTAGAATTATATAATAATTTTTTAATGCTACTTTTTTATAAAATGAAAACAAATAATTTCGCTACTTTTTTTAAATTTTGCACATTAAAAAATTGCAAATATAACAACCAAACAAAATATGTAGATACATCAAATATTTCAAAATCTATTTTTAAAGGTTTTGAGCCAGTAATTAAACTTAAATCAAGAGCTAATTTATCTCCAGAAAAAGAAAGTATAATATTTTCTAAATTAAAGGGAGAAAATAAAATTTTTCCTATATATAATGAACATTATTTAGAATATGTTTATTCAACAGGGTTTATAAATATTAAATCAAAATATAATTCATACATATATGGTTATATGTTAACAGATGATTTTCATAAATTTAAAAATAATTCTTGTACTGGAACTGTAATGGAGTCTATTAACAATCAAACATTAGAACAATGAAATATTCCTGAATTAAATTATGAATTATGAAGTGATGAATATAATAAATTACTTCATCTTATTAATTATGTAAATTTGAAAATAAAAAAAGTTTTAAACATTTTAAATTTATTAATTTCTATTTATATTATTTAATATAATAATTAATTAATTTTTTTGTGATTTCTTGAACAATTATTAATTGTTTCTTTAGAGATATTTCATATTTATATAAATTATCAATATCTAAATCACCATATGAAAATAATATTAAATTTTTTCTAGTATTGGAAGCATGCTTTATTACTGAACCATGTGATCCATCTAACATTATTTTTTGGTTAAAATTATTTATAAGAGATAGATATATTTGTGAGTTGGATATAGAATTAGAATAAACCTTATATCCATATCCGTTTATACCTGAAAGAAAATTATTAACAATTCCTATAGTTCCATCCAAACTTAATAATACATCACCAAATCTAATATTATTTTCAATAGATAACTCTTTATTAACCCATTTATTTATATTATTATTTATTGCAGATACATTTAAAAATGCTTTATCTGTTTTTGTGTTTGAAATATATTTTGAATTAATGCTAATTCCTTTTTCAAAAAAAACATCATTATTAATCATCAATCCAATTTCTTTAGCAACCATATTTAAACTATTAAAAATATTTTCAAGTTGGTTTATTTTTGATTGTATAATTTCTGATTCTTTTTCAAAAGGTTCAATAATATCAATTATATATCATATCTTCAATCTTTATTAAATTGCTTAATATTTTCTATGTTGATAAGTTTATTATATTTCAAAAAAAGGTATTCTTTAGGTTCAATAATATCAATTATTTGCTGTTGCCGTTCTATGGATGGAATATTCAATTCAAAATTTTCTAATTGTTCTTTTGAAATATTCACTTGAACTGAATAACCTCTTTTCCCAATAATTTTTTGTCTATTAAAATTTAAAATTAAAGTTAGATATTTTTTTATTACAATTTGTTCATTTGGTATCAAAATATTCCATCTATTATCTAAGTGTGCTTTACAATTTAAGTTTTTAAAAATAGCACCTGAACCTGCCCTTGAACAAATTACAACATTTTCATATATAGACTCAGCTCATTTTTTATTAATTTTTAATTTTATTTCATTAATTGAGTATGAGTTAATATCTTTCAAATCACTAATTTGTAAATAACCTACTAATCCAGTATTAGTAAAATTCATTTGATTTTTATAGATTCTACAATCTTTACCTACTTTAATTTCACAAATATCCTTAAGTTTAATAATAGACATTATGGGAACTATTTTAAAAGAAGAAACCATAGAAGATTGAATATCACAAACATTAGAAGAAGCAGGTTATTTGAAAAAGGATAATTCTTTTCAAGGTAATTTTCAAGAAAATGTTATAGATTTTGATTTACTAGAAAAACAATTATATTTAATAAATAAAGATCTTGATAGTGAATATATTTTAGAGGCAATTAAAAAAATTAAATATTTATCATTTTCTGATTCTTTACAAGGAAATTTTGAGACTTTAAATTTTTTAAAAAATGGTATTGGAATTCACTTAGAGAAAATTGATTCTAGAACTAGACAAGTTTATCTTATTGATTACAATAATATTGATAATAATAAATTTGAATATATTAGACAACTAAAAATTTCTAATCAATGAAATAATATAATTCCAGATATTTTAATATATATTAATGGTTTGCCTTTATCCATAATTGAATTAAAAGCATTAGAAGCAAGAGAAACATTATCAGATGCATATAATCAAGTTTGTAATTATGCTAAATCAAACAATAAATTAATGTATTGAAATGTCTTATCACTTGTATCTAATGCAGCAACAACAAGATATGGAGCATATAGTTCTAGTTTTAGTCATTGATATTCTTGAAAAAAAATTAATGAAGAAGATGATATAGAACAAGATTATGATATAACAACAAACTTATGACAAAAAAATTATAGGAAAAATATTTTAGGAATATTTTCGAAAAACACTTTCTTTAATATTTTAAAAAACTATATTTTCTTTGCAAAAGTTAATAATACTTACATTAAATATATCCCAGCATATCACCAATATTTTGCTACAGAAAAAACAGTTAAATCTATTGAAAGAGCAAAATTTGGATTAGGTGGTGTAGTTTGGCATACACAAGGTTCTGGTAAATCAGTAACAATGTTGTTTTTAGCAAAAAGAATTAAAACATATTTTTCTACAAAAAATTATAAGTTGGTTTATGTTACTGATAGAAATGAATTGAATGATCAATTATATAAAAGATTTTCTGAAGCTTCAGAAACATATTTAATTTCTAAGCCAAAAAAAATTGAATCTAGATCAAACTTGCGAGAAGTTTTATCAGATGAAGATGATTTTGGGATTTATATAACTACAATACAGAAATTCACTGAAAGTACTGAACCATTATCTAAAAAAGATAATATTATAGTTATAGCTGATGAGGCACATCGGTCTCATAATAATATTGAAACTGAATACGAAATTGACAAAGAATCCCAAGAAATCATAGAAAAAGATGGATATGCAAAGTATATAAGAGATGCATTTCCAAATGCTATATTTGTTGGTTTTACAGGAACCCCATTAATGGGTAATAAAAAAACAACCAATGTTTTTGGGGATTATATTGACAAATACACTATGAATCAAGCAGTATTAGATGGTTCAACTGTTCCTATTCATTATGAAAAAAGAAGGCTACCTATCATTTATGATAAATGTAAAATTGAAGAAATTGATGAACTATATAATTATGAAAATAGCAAAACAGGATCTGAGTATTTGGATAATGCTAAATATGAACACATTAAGAAAAAATTAATCAATATAGCTAATTTACTATCAAATCATGAAGTTATTAAAACATTAGTAAGTGATTTTTGATTGCATTATGATTCTAGAAAAAAAGCTTTAAATGGAAAAGCTTTATTCGTAGCATTTAATAGACATATTGCTTTTGAGATATATAAGGAAATGATTAAACAAAGACCTAATTGAGAAGATAAGATTAAATTAATAGTCACTAGATCTAATAAAGATTCAGAAGAACTTGCAAATGCTATTCCTTCAGATGATCAAAAAGAAAAAATAACAATTGATTTTAAAAAAGATAATTCAAAAATTAAAATCGCTATTGTTGTTGATATGTGGTTAACAGGATTTGATGTTCCTGATTTAGACACTTTGTATTTATTTAAAGTAATTAAATGACATAATCTAATGCAAACAATAGCAAGAGTTAATAGAACTTATGCAAAAGGTGAATTAGTTAAAAATGATGGGCTTGTTGTAGACTATATTGGTATTTGAAAACATATTTCAGATGCATTAAAGCAATATGCAGATCAAAAAAATAAAAATTTTGATATAGAAGAAGTGCAAAAAGTTCTTATTGACAAATGTATGGAAATACAAAAAAGATTTTTTTCTAAAACTGATTTGATTAATAAATGAGTTACAGGAAATAAAGATGAAAAATATGAAACACTTATAATGTCATTAAATTATATTAATGAGAATTTTAGTCAAGACATAGATTTATATTTTGATATGGTTTCAAAAGTTTCACGTTGATACAAATTATGTTCTCAAATTTTGACTACACAACATAAATTAGAAGCACAATTATTTATTTTATTAAAAAACTTTATTAGAAATCAAGAAGTTGAAGAAGCAATTGATGTTCAAGAAACAATTAAAAAACTAAAAGACAAAATGGATGAAATAATTAAAACTGGAGGGATTGAAGTTTCAACCATTACATTAGATGGTAGAAAAGATTTAGCTTATGTTTCACACTTATTAGAAAAGGAATTAAATGAAGTACAAAAAACAAATAAATTATCTTACTTAAAAGCAAAAGCTTTAGAGAATGAAATAAAACAACAGATAAGAAATTTATCAAAAATAAGTCCTATAAAATCTCAACAGTTATCCAAAGATTTAATTTATTTAGTTGATAGATTTGAAAAAGATAAAAATGCAGAACAATTTTTAGCAAATCTTATTAAAATGGCTAAATCAATTTTGGAAAACCAAAAATTATTAAATGAAGTTGGAGATGAAACAATGCAATTGTTCTATTCTATATTAGCAGATGATAGATTTAAAATGATGAATTATCATTCAGATGTATTAAGGAAAATAACTGAGGAAGTAATGGAAACTATAAAAGACAATATAACATCACAGTGGTGAAATAATAAAACGTTAAGAGATAAAATAAATAGCAAAATTAAACTACTCTTAAATACTAAATATAGATATCCACCAGATGATTGTAAAGAAATCATAACTCATATGATGGATGCAATAGATGAAACAATTAAAATAAATAAAAAATATTTCATTAAAGAGGAGGATAGATAATGAATAATAAAAAGATTACAATACAAGATTTAGAAACCAAATTATGACAAGCAGCTGATACCTTAAGAGGTAATTTATCAGCTGAAGAGTATATGCATGTAGTTTTAGGTATTCTTACATTAAAATTTATTAATGATAAAAACGATTCAGTGATAAAGAAATTAGTCGCTGAAGGATATAATCCTAAGATTATTGATGCAAGAGATCTAAGAGCCAATAATGCATTTGTTGTCCCATCTAAGGCTAAATGAAATTTTATTTTATCGAAAGTAGGTACTAATGAAATAGGTATAGCTTTAGATGACGCTGTATTTGAATTAGGAGAAGCAAATACTGAATTAAAAGGGGTTTTTAATTCATCATATAATAATGAAAGTATTGATAAAACTAAATTAGGCGAAGTTGTTAAAATATTTCAATCAGATAATTTAAGTGAACATGGTGAAGATATTTTAGGTAGAATATATGAATATTTTTTAGGGAATTTCTTTTTAAAAAGAGGACAAAAAGGAGGAGAATTTTATACTCCAAAATCAATTGTTAAATTAATTACTCTATTTTTAAATCCAAAAAAAGGTAAAATATATGATCCTTGTTGTGGTGCAGCTGGTATGCTTGTACAAGCAAAACAACATATAGATGAAGTTGGTGGTAATATTGATGATATCACAGTGTATGGTCAAGAATATAATAGCACTACTTGAAAATTAGCAAAATTAAATTTATTATTAAATGGATTAAATATTATGAATATTGATGATTCAGGTAATGATGAAGGATCATTAGGAAAAAGGCCAGCAGATACATTTAGTGATGATCAACATAAAGGAAAAGTTTTTGATTTTATAATGGCTAATCCACCATTTAATTTGAAAAAATGATTTAATGAAAATTTAAAAGATGACCCAAGATGAATTTATGGTTTGCCTTCAAAAACAAATGCTAACTTTGCTTGACTTCAACATATTTTGTATAAATTATCTTCTAAAGGAAAGGCAGGAGTAGTATTAGCTAATGGTGCTTTAACATCAACAACTAATGGAGAAAAGGAAATAAGACAAAAAATGGTTGATGATAATAAAGTATCTTGTATTGTTTCGTTACCTGATAAATTATTTTTTACTACAGGAATTCCAGCAAGTATTTGATTTTTTGATAATAATAAACAAACAGAAAAAATTTTAATGATAGATGCTCAAAATATGGGTGAATTAATAGAAGGTTCTAAAAAAAATAAATATATATCTGATGAAAATTTAAAAAAACTTCAATCAATATACATGGACTTTAACTCATCAAAAGAAATAGATATTCCGGGATTAGCTAAATCTGTTTCTCTTGAAGAAGTTAAGAATAATGATTATTTACTATCACCTGGTAGATATATATCTATTCCTGAAGAAGATAAAAAAGATCCTGAACAAATAAAAAAGGAATTAAATGAATCAATAGACGAATTACTAAAATTAATGGATGAATCAAAAGAATTAGAAAAACAAGTATTTCAAGCTATTAAAAAAATAAGAGAGTAAAAACTTATGTTAAACAGTATTTTAATAAAAATTATAGAAATGAGGTTCAATAATGTCTATTAACTTCTATTTCTTAGATTACAAATATGTTTTATCATTTTTTTCAAAAATATGTAAAAAATATTAGTATTCATAAAAATTAAAAACAAACCATTTTTTAAAAATTAAAAATTGGAATTCATATTATTTTCTAATTTTTAAATTAGAAATTTCTTTAAATATTTAGCTGTATGTGAATCTAATGAGCAAGCAACTTGTTCTGGAGTTCCTGTAGCTACAACTTTACCACCATGATGACCACCATCTGGACCAATATCAATAATGTGATCTGCCATTTTAATTAAATCCATATTGTGTTCAATAACTAAAACACTGTCACCATTATCTACTATTCTATTTAAAACTTTAATTAAACGACTAACATCATCTACATGTAAACCTGTTGTAGGTTCATCTAAAACATATAGTGTTTTACCTGTTGGTTTTTTTTGTAGATATTTAGCTAATTTAATTCTTTGGGCTTCTCCACCACTTAAAGCCAAAGCACTTGTGCCAAGTTTTAAATAACCAAGACCAACTTCTTTTAATAATTTAAGTTTTGCATGAATTGATGGAACATTAATAAAAAAATCATGTGCTTCATCAATTGACATCTCTAATACATCATAAATTGATTTTGATTTATATTTAATTTGTAGTGTTTCTTCATTATACTTTTGACCATTACACTCATTACATTTGATATAAACATCTGGTAGAAAATGCATTTCAATTCTATTAACACCATCACCTTGACAATTTTCACATCTTCCACCTTTTACATTAAAAGAAAATCGTCCTTTTTCATATCCTCTTTCTCTTGATAATGGTATTTGACTAAATAGGTCTCTAATATCATCAAAAACTCCTGTATAAGTTGCTGGATTAGATCTTGGAGTTCTACCTATTGGTTCTTGACTTACTATGACTAATTTATCAATATGATTTGATCCTATAATATCTCTATATGGGAGTGGTTCAACAAAAGGATCAAAGTTTGTTTTTTGAATTGCTTTGACTAGTGTTTCCATTACTAAAGTTGATTTACCAGATCCACTTACCCCTGTTACAACAACTAATTTATTTAGGGGAATTGTTACATCAATATTCTTTAAGTTGTTTCCTTTACATCCTTTAATAATTATTTTTTTACCATTACCACCCCTTCTGTTTTTAGGAACTAAAATTTGTTTTTGTTTAGAAAGATATAAACCTGTTAATGAATTTGGGTCTTTTAAAATTTCTTGTACTGTTCCTTTTGCTGTAACTTCACCACCATAAATTCCAGCTCCTGGTCCCATATCAATTATATAATCTGCTTGAAGCATCGTATCTTCATCATGCTCTACAACAATAACAGTATTACCTAAATCTCTAATTGATTTTAGTGTTTTAATAAGCTTGTCATTATCTTTTTGATGAAGACCAATTGATGGTTCATCAAGAACATATAAGATACCTGTTAAGTATGAGCCAATTTGAGTAGCTAATCTTATTCTTTGTGATTCTCCTCCAGATAAAGTTGAAGCTTTTCTTGATAAAGTTAAATATTCAAGTCCAACATTTTTTAAAAAAGATAATCGATTGATTATTTCCTTCATTAATAAATTTGATATTTGTTTTTGTTGATCAGTTAATTCTAAACTTAATAAACTATCAATTAATTGATCAATATCCATTTGGGTATATTCAATAATATCTTTATCATTAAGCTTAACACATAGTGCTTGTGGGTTTAGTTTTTTTCCATGACATTTTTTACATTCAGTTTCAGCCATATATTTACTATAAAATTCTCTTGCTAGTTCACTACTAGTTTCATAATGTTTTCTTTTAATAGAGGCTGCAATTCCTTCGATATATTCTCTTTTTGTAAAAGTATTGTTATTTGCAGATGTTAATGAATATTCAATCATTTCATGACTACCATTTAAAATAATGTCAAGTTGTTCACTAGTTAATTGTTTTATAGGTACTTTAGTATCAATTCCATAATAATCTAATAAAACTTTAAATTTTTGTCATTCTAAATTAGTAGTATCTTTAGTGTTTTTAAAATAGTCAATCCCACCATCAATAATTGATAAATTATCATCAGGTATAATTCTAGCTAAACTAGGTTCAAATGTATATCCAAGACCTTTACAATATTCACAAGCACCTAATGGTGAATTAAATGAAAATAGTCTAGGTTCTAATTCACTTAAGCTAAAACCACAGATGTTACATGCATAATTTTCATTAAATAATTGGTCCTTACCATCAATATTTGCAATAACTATACCTTTTGATAATTTTAAAGCAACTTCAATTGCAGCATTTAATCTTGATCTTGTTTGTGCATCTTTATTTAAAATAATTCTGTCAATCACAATTTCAATATTATGTTTTTCATTTTTATTAATTTCAATATCTTCGTCTAAATCAAAAATTTGATCATCAATTCTAATTCTTTGAAATCCTTGTTTTTTAAATTCTTCTATTTCCTTTACAAAAGATCCTTTTTTTTGATTTATTATAGGGGATAAAATAATAAGTTTTGCTTTTTGTTCAAAACATAAAATTGCATCAGTTATTTGTTTTATGGTTTGGGTTTGAATTGGACCATGTCCCTTGGGACACATTGGGGTTGCAATTCTTGAAAATAAAACTCTTAAATAGTCATATATTTCAGTAACTGTTCCAACAGTTGATCTTGGATTATGACTTGTTGTTTTTTGATCAATGGCAATAGCTGGGCTTAATCCATCAATAGAATCAACATCAGGTTTTTCATTTCCGCCTAAAAATTGTCTTGCATAAGAACTTAATGATTCTAAATACCTTCTTTGTCCTTCAGCATAAATTGTATCAAATGCTAATGATGATTTTCCAGAACCAGATAAACCTGTAATAACAACCAGTTTATTTTTTGGAATATCAATATCAACATTTTTAAGGTTATTCTCCCTTGCCCCTTTGATGATAATAAATTTATTATTATCCATAGAAACTAGCTACCTCCAGTTCCGAATCTTAATAATTTTAAAATGAACACAATTAAGAATACTAAAGCAATCGCTGCTGCACTGGCAGAAATGGCTATAATAGCAATTTGAGCAAGGTTTGTGTCATTCTTAGTATCTTTTTGTAGAGTACCATGTGTTGTTCCACCAAATAATGAAAGATTTATACTACGAACATTTGTAGAATCATTCATTTCTAAAATATTATCTTGTGAGTCAGAATTATATTTTAGTGTTCAAAAACCACTAACCAATAACGTTATACTTAATTCTCCTAAACGATCATTAGGTCTAATAATATCTGAAACATTATAAGTTGTACCATCACTTGATACAGATAAATGATAATCGATTGCTGTTTTGATAGTATCTAATCGTTGTTCATTACTTACTGTAGGAGTAAACTGAGAACCATTAGCTTTTTGAGTAATAATTTTACCTGGGTTTATAATTCCAGCGCTAATAATATTAGTTTCTCTATCATTAGTTTTAGCTGCAGTTAATGTTGTTGGGTTTGTGGTTGCTCTTAGTGGTCCTAAATAAACTGGTCTTATAAATGGTTCAAATAATTCATTAAATTTAGCTAATGATTCATTTTGTCCATAGATAGATAAAGCTCTATCGATTTCTTTAATATATTCAGTTGGAGTTAAATTTGGAAAGTTACTTGGAATAGTAGGTAATGGTAAATTACCAAAATACTGATCTAAATCAACTTTTGTTTTTCCTATAGATGTTAATTCAACATAACTTAATCCTGTAATTAATATTTCACTAGAAGATAAGTAACTATTTGGATCATCTTTTTGAATATTACCAGCTGTATTATAATAGTTATCAAATCATAATTTAATTTTTACTGAACCTGCACCATCATCAACTGAAATAATATCCATTTTAACAATATTTGTGACAATATCACCTGATGTACCAATAACTGGATTTAATAGTAATTTATTTAAAACTGATTGATTATTAAATAAACTAATTAATTTATTAACATTATTAGTTGTGTTATCCCCATATTTAAGTTCGCTTGGTAAAATGTCTTCAGTGATACTAAAATCAGTTTGCAAATTGAAATTTAAACTTGTAATCGATGTTGGTGGTTGAATATCAAAACCAAGAATAGTTACTTGTTTTTGTGTTGTTCCTGCGCTTTGAACTACTCCTTGATTATCATACACATTAGTAATAATAACATCTGCTATTACCTTACCTTCACTAGGTACTACTGAAATATTTTCAAATTTAATAGTAGATAATACATTATTGCTAGCATCTCTTACTGGATTAGTAACAAAATCAACTCATAATTTTTCTTTTGTTGAACTAACAATTTGATTAAATCCTTTTAATAATCCTTCATTAGTAGAAATATCACCAAATCCTGAAATATAATCACTATATTTTAATGATAAATTTCATTCAGATTCGATACTAGTTTCAACATTAGATACAAATCCTTCAATGATAAAATTAAATACTTTTGAGCCAATTATTGTTTGAGTTTCACCATTAATATTATTTTCCACTAATATGTTGTTAAGCTGAAATTCACCAATTATTTGTGGATTTGTTCCTGTTATATGATTAGTGATTTTGATATCTGAAATTCCAACTAATTGATCATTTTCATCGACAAACTTAAAGATATTTGATGGAGGAACATTACTAAATAAACTACTAATTAATAATGAATTATTATTGCTATCTAATCCTGTATTTTTTAAGTGGTCTTGCAACTCTTGCTTAGTTGCATAAAAAGGCATATCTTTTAATGAATCAAACATATTAATATTAATTCTTACATCACTACCTGCATTTTTTGGAGTAGTAGCTGGGCTAATTGAGAATCCATAAATGTTAATAGTACTTTCTAATGGTTTAGGATTAGAATTTGGATCACTAGGAGTTTCTGTTCATTCATTATTTTCTAAATCAACATCAACTATTGTTCCATTAGCTTTTACATATTGTTTCAAACTAATTTTAACTGTTAAATTCCCAGTAGCAAAATTTGAAGATTCATAATTAAAATCTTCTATTGTTATAAAGCTACTCATTTTATCTAAATATGCTTTTTGATTTTCCAATTCTGATGCATTTGGATCACTTTCTGGAGAGATAGACAGTAATTCATCAATTTCATATGAATTTTTAATTATTGAAGAATGATTTTCTAAAATCAATCTCATTAGTTTAAATTTAGTAGATATAAAAGGATCTATGATATTTGAGTCAGTTTGATTGGTTTCATTGTATCAGAATAAATTTAAACGATCAGTTACTAAACTTGGATCTGAATTTGCAAGATCTGATATGTTAATTCTTGATGTTATTGACGTTGCTGAAATTTGTTTAAATCCACTAACTGTAACTACAGATTCTAAATTACCATTATCTCGAATAAATTCAAGTTTATTGTTGTTAATTTTAAAATAATTACCAGTTAATTTTAATTTGAAGGTAATTGTCCCAGTAATGTTGTCAATTTGTACTGTTGACTTATCAACTTCCATTTTAGGTAAATCACTTACATAAATTGAATAATTTTTAATAAATTTAGAAATATTATTGATTGTAGGTAAATCACTAGTACCTTGATTAATATCATTAGGGTTATTATAAATAATTCCCCTTACAATATCTGTGTTAATAATATTTTCATAAAATTCACTTGCAGTATATTGACTATACTCTGCAAACGTTACAGAACTGATAATTTCAGTTGCTTCCATTCTTTTATATCCACTAAAAACAATATCTTCAATTAGTAGATAACTTGGATTATTTGGATCATTAGTTGGCAAGTCAGTTGCTGTTGAATCAAATTGATTACATACAAGTTGATAATTACTATCAAAAAAATAACCTAATCCTATTTTTTTAACTCTAACCTCACCAGTAGAATAATTTACTTCAAAATTATCAGTAGCTGAAGGAATAAAAATATACTTTTTAATATTATCTAAAAAATTAATACTAAAACCTGGAGGAAGAGTATTTGCAAAAATATGAGAAATATTTGATTCTGATGAAATTTGGTTTTTTATTTCATTTGCAGAAGATGGAGGTACTATATCTGAGATATTGTCTAAATAAACAAGATTATTATAAACTGTTGGTTTAACTTTTAAAAATCCTGTAACTAAAACTTCAAATTTATATGGAGCACTAGCATCATTATAAATTAATCCTGTCTCTGGATCATAAACATTGTCTCCGTATAATGATAAAGATAATACTACAGAACCATTTGCATTATCTGGAGTATTTTTAGTCATTTTAATATCAAAATTATTTTCATTAAAATCAATTAATGACTTATCAATTAAATTTGAATTTATTAAAGCATTCTTTAAATTTTTCTTGATTGTTTTAGGTTCTAACATTGTAGGTTGTTGAGTAGCTAAATTTACATCTTCATTATCAAATTTAACTGCACTAGCAATGTTGTTGTTTTCATTAGAAACCATATTTGATGTATTCAAATTAATTTGGTCTAAATATCATTTTTCTGAAGCATTTTCTTGTTTTTTAAAACCAGTTAAAGTTATTTGATATGTTTCTGATTCATTTGCTTGAATTTGACCATCTTTTACTCATTGATTTGCTTTAAATTTAATATTCAAATTTATTGTTCCATTAATGTCATTAACATCACCAAAATAACTTGTATTTCCAATATCAACTTTTTGATTTTCGAATATTATTAAATCGTCTATACCTACTTGAGGATTTGCTGGATTAATAACATTGTTTTTAATTATTTGCTTTATTTTATCAATATGTGTACCACTAACAATGTTGTTACTGTAACTACCATCTTTAGAAGCTTCTGAAGCTAACATTTCAGAAAAAGAATCAGAAACATCAATGATTGGAGAAATATTAGTATTCGACTTCATTTGTAAGCCCGTGATTTTAACTTTATAAATAGTCGGGTCTACTTTTTCAACACTAACAAAATTCCCATTACTATCATTATAATTTTTAATGAATTGCACATCTATCACAATTTGTTTAGGATCTGTATTATAGTCATATGTTGCATTGGCAATTTTATATACAGGTTTATTGTTTGTTAGATTGACATTTTCAGCAAGCTTACTAGTAATTGCATCACTAATTGCATCAAGAGCTTGTTGTTTATTTTTAATTGTAGAATCAATTGGAGCATTAAATGCTTTATCATTAATACAATTTGCAAGATCTTCAGCATATCATAAATTTAAATCCTTGATTTGTGATGATGGTAAAGGATAATCTACAAGAATAGAAGATGGTTTATTTAAGTTAACATCTTCTTTAAAATTTCTAATAATAATTGAAATTGGATCAGATAATTTAAAAGTACCATTAGCATCAAAAATATATGTTTTAAAACTAATAGTAAAAATATTATCTTTGATATTTATACTATATGTTACATCTTGTAATCCCACTTCTGAATTATTAAATTGTTGATTAAAAGTTGGTCATAAATTAGAAAGGATTGATCCTTGATTAACTCAATATTTAATAGTTTCAGTTTTATAATCATATCCCAATTGTGTATTATCAATATAGTTTGTTTTAAAATCACTAATAGTTATTGTTGAAGTTGGTACTTGCTGAATAACATCAAACGCATCCTTGGTAATGATTCTTTCAGTAGAAAATGAATTATTAATATTAGTTGCACTATCAACTTGACTAAATCCTTGAATCTCAAAATCAAATCAGTATTGTTCATCAATAGCAGTTATTGTTGATTGGTTTTTAATAACTGGTTCATTAAAACTATTAATTTCATAATAATATGGGAAAAATACTTTTCCAGAAACTGATCCATTTAAGTTATTAATAGTTACATCCTTAAGTTTTCAATGAGTTTTTTCATTTCCATTAAGATCAGGAAGATTAGATGTATTTAAAGCAATTAAATCTTTAATTTCATTTATTTTTTCTTGATTAGTTAAGTTATTTGTATTTGTAGGTAATCATCCAGTACTTAACTTATTAATTTCTGAATTTAAAGCAACAAAACTTTGTGCTGGATAATTGCTATATGTACTTGGTGCATCAATTGTATTTAATACTGTTTGACCATTAACATTACTTGTCTTAAATCCAGTAATATTCAATGTTAATAATTGAGCGTCACTTTGAGAATTTTTATAAATTCCATTTCCATCATAATATCCTCTTACTGATAATGTAATGTTACTAATTGTTCCTGTATTATCGTTATAAGATGCTGATTTATAATTAATATCACTAACTGCTTCAGCTTTAAATAATGTTGCTACTCCTTGACCAATATTATTACTATAGCTTCCTTGATAATAAACTAAAGGTTTACCAACATTTACAATATCAGCTAAAATATCACCACTAGAACTATATTCACTTGCATATTTAGAACTTAATGTTGAATCTGTAACTGTAATAGTACTTAAATATTTAGTTTGAGTTATTTTTTTAAAACCACTAAAAATAATATCTTGAGTAATAAAATGATCCTCATCAAAATATAAATTTCCTTCATATTTAACTTTTTTAATAACAACACTATAAATTACATATCCACTAGCATTATTATAATAATTTGAAGATGTTGCAGCAATTCTAACATCAATTTCTTGAGGAGTTATGTCATTGACAAAATTTGATGAATTAGTTTTTAATAATTCAATGATTTTATTTTTAAATTCGTTTGGATTATTATTTCTTAATTGATCGAATTCATATGCTGATTGATTAGCATCAGTACCTGTAACTTTAATAGCATTTGATACAATAGTTGATGGTTTTTGTGCACTAGTATTTGTTGGCACATATACTTTTAAATTAAATGTTGAATTATTTTGATCTGTTGTAATATATCCATTTGATTCAATGAATGTAAATTTAAAATCAATAGTGTAATCAAATATTTTGTAATTTTTAATAATAGTTCCAGCATTTGATCCTGACAAATTAATATTAATATCACTTTCTCCTAATACAAATTGACCAGAATTAGAATTTGTATTTTTAGCTATTTCTGGTAAATTAGCAAAAATAGAATTTATAACATTGTAATTATTTTTAAATAAATAAGCTTTGATGTCTGTGCTACTTGGAGCAGTTGAAATATCTGATAGCACATCTGTTAAAATAAAACTAGCTGTTTTGTTTGTAGAGGAAAAATTTTTGTTAACAGTATCAATTGCATATGTAGGTTCAGTTGGCATTTCTTTAAAACCTATTAATGAAACAACTATAGGATCTAAAGATTTTCCATCAACTATAGGAACTATTCTAGCTGCTGGGGTTGGATTTGATAATTTAGGATTTTTATAATTTTGAATAGTTTCTTCTATTTTTATATCAAGATTAGTTGGAACAATATTTTTTTCTCAATATGATTGATTTTTTAATATATTTTTAATAGATGTTGTGATTTGATTTTCTGTAGCTAAAGAACCTAATTCAAAGTTTAATGTAGAAAAATATAAATCACTGAATTGTGTACCTAGATCCACTATTGGATTTGATTTTAAACTATAATTAACATCTCTTGTAGATTTTTGATTATAATGACTAGATTCTGTATTGCTATATTGATTAACAATGTTAATGTTATTTGCAAAAATTGTAGTAGTTGCGATTACAACTGCAAAGATTGAAGATAAACCAAATCATTTTACTAATTTATTTTTAATTTTTTTCATGTCTACCTCCTAGTGGAACCTTCTCTTATAAAATGCTAATGATAATAAAGCAATTATAATTAAACCAACTAAACCACATGAAATTCCAATTAATAACATTAAGCTGGTTTGAGTTTTATTTAAATCAACTTTATTAAATCCACTAACTTCAAGTAAAATTGTTTTTTGTGATTGTTCAACTAAAACTGAATTTGATGTTAAATTATAATTTTTGTTGCTTGCATTAGCATTTGTTGTAGCATTTTTTCATCCATTTATTGTAACTAATTTAGTAGCTATACCCTTAGCATTATTTTTATTTCAATTAGATGTTTGAGATTCAATAGTAATTAATGAATTTTCATTTATTTTTTCTTTTATAATTTCATTTAAATTTTTATTTGAAGAAAAAGTTCCATCTCATGAATCAATTTCAAGAGTTGAGAAACTTGGATCAGTTACAACTAATTTATCCATTTGTGTTCCAGCATAAGTAATAGACTCAACTTTTGCACTACTATTTCAAGAAGATGCAGACTCGTATTTGAATCCTGATAAAGTTATAGTTTTTGATAATTTATTTGTGTTATCAACAAGACCTTTGTCGTTATATCCACCACTATAAATAAATTTAATTTTTATTTCTCCTGTAAGATCATTTACATAAGCTAATCTTTTAGAATTAGATGATTCATACTCTTGTAATGAATTAATATCTGGGTTTACCACATCAATGATATTAATGGTAGATCATCCATCACCAATAAACATTAATTGTTTAATTTTATTTAATTCAGATTGAATACTTGATAAATCGCTTGCAAATTCACTAGCTAAAACATCACTTTTATTATTTAATGGGAAAGATAAAGTGTCATTCATGTTTGTTAATGCTAATTTTTTTAAGCCCGTCAATTTTATTTGATAATCTTGATTAGATCAACTTTGACTTATATTAATAACACCATTATCATCATAATAATAATTATTTAATTTAACTTTAATATCAATAGTTCCATCTGGACCATTTCTATCTACTATTTCTTCAATTTTTATTAAAGTATTAATTTGATTTGCATTTGCTTGACCATCTGGATAAACTGGATTAATAAGTACTTGTTTTTTAACACTATCAATATTAAGAACTGATTCAATAGTACTTATACCATCATTTAATTTACCATCATTATCACCAAATAAATCATTAACTGTTAATGAAGATAAAGATGTATTTGAAACATCATAACTTGAGTTAACACTAGTAACATCAATTTTTGCAAATCCTGTTAATTGAACTCTAAATTTATTTTCATTAAATGATTGGATAATTGAATTATTTTGTTTTATAAATGAATTTGTAATAAAAATATCAATTCATAAACTTCCAGCTTTTTCGTTAATAGGATAGCTATCATCGCCTTTAATAATTTCAATATTAGTAACATCATCAACAGATGCATTAGATGGTAAATTAATTAGCATTTGTTTTAATAAATTATTATTTAGGTTATTAAAAATGATTGTATCTAAATTTGCATCCAAAGTTTTTTGTGAAAGATTATATCCAGATAAAATAGTATCACTAACATCAACAGGTTGATTAGATGCTTTTGTTTCAGATCCAACTTTATTAAAGCCTGTAAAGGTTACATTAAAACTTTTTGGCATATCTGTAACAAGAATTCCAAGCTCATTGTAATATTTGTTTAATGTAAGAATTGCATTTGCTGTTCCTGATGAAAAATCAATTTGATTTTGAATAAATTGAATATCAAAATCATTAAGAGAAATTTTATTGCTATCTGGTAAATTATTAAAAATTAACTTATTTAAGGAAGTGCTATCATTATTTTGATAACTAACAATAGCTGTCTTTAAAATATTAATAAATGATGTAGAGTTGATATTGACTAAATCACCTTGAATATTAAGCTCATCACTAATGTCTATTTTATTTTTTACAGAAGTTTCACTTGTTTGTTTTAATCCAGTTAAAGTAACTACTTGTTCTAGTATTCCATTACCATTTATTTCTTCACCTAAATCATTAAAGAAATGAGTTAAGGTTACTTTAAATGTTATCATCCCCTCAATGTTAGAGAAATTAATTGGAGTAATAATCATTTGGCTTGAGAAATTAAAATCAGTAGGTAGGTTAGTAAATACAGAATCTTTATTTTGTTCAATTAAATTAGCAATTCTTCCAGGAACTTCATAAAATTCATTAGGTGAACGAGTATCAGAAATTTTGATGTTTGAAGAAATTTGTGTTACCTTGTTTGTAGCAAAACCAAATAAAATTAATTCACTAGAATAAATATTAGCACTTGCATTCGACATTTCATTTTGTACTAAATCACCTTGCGAATTATAATAACTACTCAAACTTATTCTAATTTTAATAGTACCATTTAAACCACTTCTTTCAATAATTTCAGTTTTAATATATTTAGAAAAATCACTTAAAGAAATATTAGATGCTTCAGCAATTTTTTGTATACTTGAAGTTTGATTTTCCACAATGTTATTAAGTTCAGATTGCACAATGTTATCAATATCTGATGCAACCAAATTTCATACATTTATATTTGAGTAAGATGTGTTTTCATTATAATTATTTAAATCCGGTGACTGCTTATTAGATAAATCTAATGATGTGTTAATATATGTTGGTTTAATAACTTTAAAACCTTTAATAATTACATTATATGTTTTTGATCAAGATTCACTTGCAATACCATCATCTGGGTTTATAGTACCACCTAAAAGTCTTACACTAATTGTCGCTAAACCATCTTCATATGAAACTTTATCAATTTGAATTTTATTATATATCTCTAATAATTCACTTGGAGTGTATTCATTGTAATCATTTTTAGTTAAAACTTTTCATCCTTGAATTGAATTAGTAGCAATTAATAATTGCTTAGTTATTTCACTTGGTTGGAATTCTTTTGATGTTAATTGTGAATAACTTGCACATGCTAAATTTTGAATTTGATTTTTAACTTCATCACTTGATAAATCAATTGTTGAAGCAATTGTAGTCTGTAGCTGATCTTGATCTAATTTCTTAAACCCTCTAATAGTTGTCGTTAATTTTAAAGGGTTAGATGATGTAATCAAGTTACCATTACTATCATAATATTTTGGGATTTCAAATGAAATAGTTAATGTTCCTGTAATATTATTAACTACTCCATAGTATGATAAACCATCACTCATTATTTGATTAATTATAGAAACATCAGATTTATATATTAATGGAGACTCACTAGTAATAGCACCAGTAAAATTATTCATTGAAATAATTTTATTAGGAATATTATTTAAATTTTTATATATTAATTCTTGGATAAATTCCTTATTATTTACTGAACTAGAACTTGATGGAAGTAAAGCAAATTGCTCTGGAGTCATTGTATTGTACTGACTATCTATATCAATAAATGAATTTACTGTCGTTGATGCACTTAATTGCTTAAATCCTGAAATAGTTACAGTTTCTGTAGGATATTCATTTGCTTGAGAGTTAGTAATAGATGTTCCTGTATAATCATAAAAATTGTTAGTTCATCTAACATTAAAAGTTAAAGTACCTTCATTATTATTAGCTTCAATATTAGATATAGTTAAATCTGATGGTTTAGTAATATATTTTATTTCAAAATTTTCACCAGAACCTGTTCTTTCACTTAATTTATTAATTAATAGATTATCATAAACTATTTGATTTAAATTTAAATTTAAATTAACACCAGGGTCTTTGTATTGCGAAGCCAACACTTCTCCCATATTAGAAATTTTATATGATGTAATAATTTCTGAAGAGTCAACTTGATTAAATCCAGTAATTGTAACCTTTATAATTTTTGGTTGTTGTCCAGGATTTATTAAATGATAAGTTCCGTTTTGATCAATATAACGATATAAACCTAAATCAAGTGAAATTGTCCCTTCAAGATTATTAGCTTTAATGTTTGCAATTCTAAAGTATTGACTATTATTTGCAAATGCACCATCATTTAATCCTTCGTGCTGATCTTGAGTTCATTTATTTTGAATGTTATCATAAATTAAATCATTTAAAATTTTTGTAGAATTAGAATTATCTTTTAAAAATTGTTTTGGACCTGTATTACTATATCCTAAAATATTTATAGTATTTGCAATATCTGTTTCATATACATTTGCAAAACCACCAATATAGACATTTTTTGTTAAAGGGGTACTAGTAACTAAATTGCCATCAGAATCAATATATTTTTTTAGTGAGATTTCAAATGTGATTCCTTTTGATTGACCTTGACTATTATTAACAACAATATTTGAAATAGAAATATCTTGTTTATCAAGATTTGCAGGACCATTAATAATCATATTTTCTAAAACTAAATTATTTAATCTATCATTAGCTTGAATTTGGCTTTGTGTACTATAATCTAAAAAAGCAATTGCTAAGGATTTTGATCATCCTTCAACAGTGTAACTATCTAGAATTGTTGTTGATGACTTAACTTTTAAGAAACCACTTATATAAACTCTAGAAAACTCTTTACTTGAATTAGATAAATTTCCATTTTCATCAAAATAGTTATTAAGAATTGGAACAAAAGATAAAATACCATTTAAATTATCATATCTAATGGAATTAGTTTTAATTGAAATATTACTTAAACTAAAATCATCAGGTGTATTAAATATTAATGTATTAAAAAGTAAGGATTTAATTTCATTCTCACTAAATTCATATGGGTATTTAGTGTTTATTGAATTATTATTTGAACCATTGTAATTTTCAGTAATTGTTGTTGGTTTTGCTGTTCTAAAACCATAAATTGTTATTGTTTGAGTTAAAGATCCATTTTCAACTATTCCTTGACCTGGAGAATAATATTTATTTAATGATACAGTAATATTTAGTGTTCCATCAAGATTTGAATAAGTGTTATATGAACTAATTGTTAAATTGTTAGATGTTGTACCATCAACAATTTTTCCCTTAATTGCTTTTTCAAAAATTACTTTTCTAATTGCTGCATCATATTGTTTATTATTAAAGACATTGTGTGGTAATAAACTGATTAATGGTGAATCATTTGCATCTAAATAAACTTCAGTATCTATAGTAGTTGCAAAATCACCTAGACCTTTTAAAACTATTTCTTGATATGTTTTAGTGTTTTCTTGATATGTAATAGTATTATAGTTAGTATCATTTGAAAAATGTCTATCTATAGAAAGTGTAATTTTGATATTTGAACCATCTGCTACTGCTGTTGCTAAACTACTATCCAATAAATTATCTATACTAAAACCTGGATTATTAGCATTAGGGTTACTATTTGATGTAGAAGGAAGATTATCAAAAATTTGATTAATACTACGATAAATTGCTTGTTTAAGTATTGTATGATTTGCTGGTTTTACAAGCTCATCTGATGTGTATTGACTAATACCCGAAAGAATTATACCATTATCTAAAACATCCTGTTTAATACTTGTTTCTCCTGGAATTGTTTTGAAACCACCAATAACTGTTGAACCATCAATTTCACCAAAACCATTTTCAACTAGAGTAATTTTTCCATCAACTAATTTGTAATATTTAGACATTTGTACTTTTATAGTAATAATTCCTGAAATGTTATCAACACTTATAATTGAAACCTTAATATCTGAAGAAGTGATATCTTCAGGCATATTTTGTATTAAGTTATTTGTTAATAAAGTATTAATTATTTTACTAATAAGATCTTTTTCAGCACCATAATAAACATTTAATTGAATACCTTGTGCTTGCATTTGACTTGTAGCTATCATATTAGCAAATGATAATTCAGTAGCACCCACTGCATCTAATGATGTTGGTCCATAAATAGTACTAAATCCAGTAATTGTTATAGTATTTGAAATGCTTTCAGTATTATTTTCCTCAAAAAATGCTTTAATTAAATCATTTGTTTTATCTACAATCATATTAATTGATTGATTATCTTCATTTTTAAATTGCTCTGTAACAAAACGATTTAATGTATATTTAAATGTAATACTACCTTTATTGAATTCTTTATTGACATTTGATATTTTAATAATAGAATCATCATTTGAAGCATCTCCCAAAAGTGGATAACTATCAAATTTAGGATAGTTAGATATAATGTGTTGCATTGCTATTTTTTTCAATTCTTGATCAGTTATTAAATTTAAATCAGAACCAACCAAAGATGGGATTGTAATCTCTCCAGATAAACCAGTTGTTATGTTTTCAATTTTTTTAAACCCAGATATTTTAATATCAGTTGAAATAGATTGACCATTAGTAAAAGCACTTTTCAAATTACCATTATGATCATAATATTTACCATAAAAAAAAGTGTTTCTTGATTTAAATGTTAAAGTTCCATCTTGATTATTAAAGAAAAGATTTTGTCTAGGATCTTGAGATGATAATCTTTGACTAATTTTTCATTTAATATGAGTAGTGTTGCTAAGTTGAGAAGAATTTTCTTCATTTTCATCGATATATGGATTATTAAATATTTTATCAGCTAAATAATAAGCAAATTTAGCACTAAAATTATCTTCACCCAACCCTTTTGATGATTTGTCATAAGAATTAATTCAATATGATTGAGCTATTGAATAATCTGCGATGTTACTTTCTACAAGTTTATCAATATCTGGAATTATTACAGTTGAATTAACTGTAGTAATTTTTCCTTTTCTTAATTTTTGAATAGTAACTGTCCCTAAATATTGTTCTCCTATAATGCTAACTGGATCTTGAGAATTGTTATATCATTGATTTGTTATATATACCTCAACATCTAAATAACCTTCTTTTGTATAAAGCTCCATATTATTATTTCATTTATCATTATCTACCTTTAAGATAATATCTTTACCAATTGGGTTATTTTCAGGTAAATTCAAAATTAATGCAGCAACTCTATCTTTGTAAGCTTTATAAGTAGCATTTTGATAAGTAATAGCATCTCTTAATTCACCGGCAGTTAAATATGAATCAATAGCATCCAAAGTTGATGGTTGTGGTAATGTTGTTGTTTTATTATTATTTTCAGGTACCATGTCTCCAAAAGTTATATTAAAAGATTCAATATTACTAGAAATAAATTTTCCATTTGATTTTCATAATGATGGATCAACTTTTAGTACTATTCCTGTGTCAGTCTGATTTGCAACTGAAAGAGATCATGAACTAAAATCTTGAACTGTATCTAAAACTATATTTTTAAATTGTCCATTTGAATCAAATTTATAACCATAATTATTTGAATAATTATAAATTATTGGAACAGTAGGCATCAATGCATATTTCATGTTATCTACTGTTAATTCTTGCGGAGAACTAGAAGGTTGAACTTCACCACCAGAATAAGAATTATTTAACAATAAATTTTGATAGTATCTTAAATAGTTTTTATCATTTTGTCCAATATTATTTGTCAATATTTTCCCAAAGGTCGAAATATACTGTGTAGGGTTATAATTTCCACTTGCAAATTCGTCTTTTATTTTTAATCATTCATCTGTTCCTGTAGAAATATAATTATTAGAAACTCAACTAGAATAATCACCAGAAGTATTAATTGTTATTTCAGTAGTTCATGATTCAGTATTAATGTTATTGTAAATATCATAAGTTGTGTATGGTTTAAAAGTCACTTTAAAAGTATATGAATTATATTTATCACTTTTTGATAAAGCTATAGATTGAATAATATTATCAAATTGTGATTCATTAAATGAAGTATACATATTATTTATTTGATTTGTGTCACTAAAAAAACTAGGATTTTTAGTTCTTGTATTAGGATCAAAATAAACTATTGGATTATTTAATTTTTGAATAGCATTAGCAACAAATCATTTTTGAAATCTTACTCTCTCAGCATCTTCTTTAAAGCTATTTAAATTTGCTTCATAATCTGGACCTAATAACGTTGATGTAGTATAAATTGATGTTGGATTAAAGTAATTATTTGAAAGGTTAGAATTTGATATATTTTGTTTTTTAAAACCAGAAATTACAAATGAGAATGTTTGGTTATTTGAACCACTATTATCAAGCATAGGTAATACTAAATTATATAATTCATTTGAACCTAAATTTAATAAATCCTGTTCACTCTTTAAATTTAATGATCCATACTTTGATTCATCCAAATATGCTGAAATAAATGGTGTAATTTCTACAGTTACTGTTCCATTTATATCATCAGCAATTAAGGTAACATCAGAGTTATCAATATTAGCCAATGGTGAGTTGTATGCTGTCAAAGTAATATTTTTATAATTTGATTCATTATGTATAAAATCTGATGGACTTATACTATCATCAGCAATTACCCCCAGATTTGTAGATGAATCTGAAAATGCTGTAACACCAAACATATCATTATCAAAACCTAAATTTTTATTATATTCATAATTTTCTTTCGAAGAAAAAATATTAAAATTATCTAAAGCAAATTTTTGATTACCTTTTTTATCTAACCATGCCAAAACATAATTTTTAATTATCATACTAGGTTGGTTTTTTATGTTGTCACTTTTATTTGAATCCATTAAAATCAAAGAACCATCACCCAAAACAATAATGGAATCACCAATAATGAATGAGTTATGTTTAATTTTACTATCATTAGAATCGTCAGAGTTTAAAATTAGACTATATGTTTCATTTAAATTATCATAGTAATCTTTTGCGCTACTTGAATTTGATTTTAATTTTGGTAGCGGAATGAATTGACTAATACCATTAGCTAAAACTTTTCAACTTTCACTTAATCTACTAAATGATATAGAATTATTCAATGAATTTTTTATTTCATCATAAACTCCACTTTTAATTGCACTTGGGAAATAATTTGCAAAATAATAATTAGATGAATTTCCATTTAATTCTTGATCGGAAATTAAAAATTTTGAAAATGTAACATAAGGATCATACATTACTTCAAATAAAGATTCTTCATCACCACCACTAGTATTTTTTGTATTAGTAGAAAAAATACTTGAAATTGAATTAGAATTACCATAGTATTCAAATCAATTTGATATAGGTAAAAGTTCTAGTCCAGCTCTAAATGGCAAAATAAAGTTATATGGTTCAGTATTAGCATAAATATCTAATAAATCTCAATTTATTAAATCATTATTTTTGTATATATCATCTAATCATAATTTATTTGAATTTAATTTTTCATTACTTGGTGAAATATTAAGACTATTATTTGCGATACTGAAGTTATAATTTGAAAAAGCAGATAAACTATTTGATGTTGTAATCTTTTTTGATACATCATCAATAATAGCATTTTTATTAGCAGAAGCATTAATGATGTTTATTTCACTCGAATTTAAATAAACTTTATTGCTATCTGGAATGTTTGAATTATCAGTTTTAAATCCTTCAATTGTATAAAAAATAGGATCACTTGCTTCAATTGATAAACTACTTGTATAATTTGATATGGTATATGGTGGAATGACTACAATATTTAATTCACCTTTTGAATCATTTGCATATCCATAAATTTGTGGTTTTGACTTATTAGATTTATCATTGTATAAGTTATTCACTTTTATAGGTAATGAATTTAAATTAGTTTTTAAATACTCACTCGCTGTAATTTTATTAGTTGATTGAATCCCTGAAAAATCTGGAACATAACTAGAATTATTTACTATGTCAGTATTATAAATAGCATTACATGTAACAACTTCAGTGCTTCCTGTTTCTGAATCTGTTACAACTTTATTAAAAATTATTTTTTTTGATAATTTGCCATTTTGATCTGGCTGTAAATAATTCTCATAATTAGAACCTTCATAAGGTTTTATTCTACTTGGTCCATTATAATCTTCTTGATTTTGGATATCAATAGAAATTTCAACATACCCATTTACTAAAGAACCAACTTTAATTCCAGTTGAGGTTTTCAATAAACTATCAAAAATTACATAACTTGAAGCTTGTGTTCCATTATCTTGGTCATTTAATGATGGTTTTAAATATGTTTCATTATTTACATCTCACTTAATTGCATATTCTGAATATTGATTTTCTACAATACCACTACTTGTAAGTGAATATGGAGCTGAGTTATATGATTTTGCAGAAATGTTAAAATTACTTGATGTAATTTCTGAAGGGTTATTAGTAAAAATTTTTAGTTCATTTGGAGATCTAGCATAAATACTATCATCTTCAGAACGATAATAAAATTCTAGAACTGGTCTATCTTCACCATTAACAAAAATAATATTGCTTTGAGTATTTTTCAATGGGTCTGAATAAGATAAAACTGGAGTTAATTGCTTTGAGTAGATAGAACTTTTTTGTGCCTTAACTAATTTCTCAGATAAAGTTGAAATATTGTCATTATGAATAGATTGATTTGTAATACTAGAATTTTGTGATATAGCAGATTTTTTATTTTCAAAAGCAAAAGAAGTTAGCAAAACAGTACTAGTAAGCATTGCTAAAAAAGTACAACCAGTAATTAGTTTAAATTTACTTCTCTTCTTTCTAAAATTCATACATAACCTCCATATCCTTATATATTTATATATATAATATATATAAAGTATACTTTGATTTTACCACAAAAAAGATGTTAATTTTGTCAAAAACCATTTTTTTAAATGATTTAAAGCTTATTTTTAGTGAAAATTAAAACTTTATGATAATATATTACATATATTATGAAATTGAAAAAATTCCTTAAAATATCTTGTTTAATTGGATCAGTACTAGTTATGGGAGCAGTTGCTTCTACAATTGTTGTCTCATGTAGTAATACAAAAGTTCCACAAATAAGTAATGCTACAACATACAAAGTTGGTTCTAATACTTTTGAAAGAACATCATCAGGTAATCTAGAGTGTAAAGCTGGTTATAATGGAACAAATTATAAAACTTCTCCTGGTTTTGATTCTAGTGATCCAAACTCAGAAAAAAATCTTATAACTAATCAATTTACAGCAATCAATTATGGACTTAGTCATATACAACAACTAGGAGAAAGTATTTTAACAATTATCCAAAATTTATATTCAAGTAAAATTTATGAATCTGTACTAGGTTTAAATTTTTCATCAGTTGAAGCAATAGCAAAATTTTCATATGAAGGTGAAGCTGGCAGTGTTAGAAGAGCTGGTTTAAAAAGTATTGAAATTACTAGTGCTAATGTTGACACTTTAACAGACCCAGGAACTAGTAAAGATCCTAAACCAATTACTTTTACAGGTATAACGTTTACTTATGCTAAATGATATAGTAGTAATGGTTCTAATGTAAAATGAGAAGATAATCTTGGAACAATACAATTATCACCATTAACATTAAACATGAATCCATTATTTAGTGGAGATAAATGAAACGGACAATATAGTGTTGAATCTGATGAAAAAAAGATTAAAATCAATAACAATAATGCTGAAGAGTATTTTAATGTTCTTAGAGATTTAAGAAAAGCTATTGATGGAAACATTTTAAACACTACATTAAAATCATATTGTGAAAAGAACAAAGATAAAGTAATTAATACATTGAATATTTTTAATATTAGCTAAATTTATATGTACAAAATTATAAATAATGTTTCAACAAATTGAAAAGATATAATAGATAAAGAATTTAAAAAAGATTATCTATTAAAAATTCAAAATTATTTATTAAAAACAAATGAAACTATTTATCCAGATGAAAAAGATGTCTTTAGATGTTTTAATTATTTTAATCTTGAAGATACTAAAATGGTAATTTTTGGCCAAGATCCATATCATGGTGTTGGTCAAGCAAATGGTTTATGTTTTAGTGTTAACAAAAACGTTAAAACGCCTCCTAGTTTAAAAAATATTTTCAAGAAATTAAAAGATGACCTTAAAATCGAAAGAACTAATCCTGATTTAACAAGTTGAGCAGAACAAGGGGTTTTATTATTAAATACAAGTTTAACTGTAATAAAAGATAAGCCAGCAAGTTTGTCAAAAATAGGGTGAATTAATTTTATTAAAAATATCATTAATGAAATAAATAATATTCAAAATAAAGTAATATTTATTTTAATGGGAAATGATGCAAAAAGTTTAGAACCATTTATTGACACATCAAAGCATATTATTATAAAATCTTGCCATCCATCTCCACTGTCTGTAAACCGTTATGGTTTTTTTGAAAACGATCTTTTTAACAAGATAAATGACTTGTATTTTGAAATTAATAAGAAAAAATTTATTTGATAGCTAATTGCTAATAATTTATAAATTATATATAATTTATATGTATGTCAATTCAAGCAATTATTATTTTATTTTTTGTATTTATAGGTTTTTTATTATTAATTTTAATATCAAAAAAACTTTACTTTAGATTCAAATTAAAAAAAGTGTTTTACATTATTCCACGTTTGAGCACAACTGGAATCGCTAGTGTTGGAATGATTCTTTCATTAAGTATAACTGTAATGCTATTATTAATAACTTTTAGTGCCGGAATTTTTTCATTAGTTTTTAGGTTATGAGCTGGTACAAGGATTATTTTTGAAGGAATATTAATAAAAATTGGCGGGTTAATGTTTGGGCCAATTATTGGTATATGTTTAGGGGCAGCAATCGATTTATTAACTATAACTTATACTGGAGGTATTTTCCATTATGGGTATTTTATAAGTGCAATTTTATTTGGTCTTTTTGGTGGATTAATTAGAATGATAATAACATCGCAAAAAAGTTCTACAAATTTAAGATTTTGTTTATTTTCAAGTTTATTCACATTACTTATTGTAGGTGTATCTGCATTTATCATTTGATATAGTAATATTGATAATATATCATTACAATACATTGTTTCTATAATGAGTATTGATATATCAATTTCATTAGAAACTATTGTATCCTTAATTATAGTTATACCTTGTAGTGGTTTAGTTATATTGTGATTGTGTTACTTTATAAATCGTTATCAGCTAAAGAAAAATCCAGATAAAAAAGATTGATTTATATATTTTGCCCCAGTTTTTATAGTAGTTATGGTTACAGAAGTTGTTGTTAATGTTGTTTTTATGCCTACTTTTGATGCAACAATTTCACCGCTTGGTTATCAAGCTTGATTAGCAATAAGATTACTTTTATTGTGCCCTATGATTTTATTGAATGTAATCATAATCTTACCAATATATAAGATAATCAATCCACTAATGAAATATAAATATGAAGATGAATTGGTTGCAGACATTAGTAAAAGAAAATATCATGATAAGAAGGAGTATAAACATGGATAAAATAAAAGAAGAATTTAAGCAATTAGCTAATGATATAAAAATTGAATTAAATGATATTGAATTAGATAAAATTTGTCAAGAATATGATTCTATTATTAATGGATTAGAATTAATTAAAAAAATGGATTTAAAAAAAATAAAACCAACTAGTTTTGTTCATAATATCAAATTAAATGATTTAAATGATTTTAATGAAGAAATCCATCATGATGATAAAGAAGAACTATTTAAAAATTGTGGAACATTTAATAATAATTTAGTGGGTATTAAAGATGAAAGAAAATAATTTAAAACTAATTTTTGATGAAAAAATTAAAAAAATAAATGAAGTTAATAAAGTAAATAAAATTAGTTTATCAACAATGGATTTTAATCACAAAAATAATAGTGACTCACCTATTAATAATCTTTTTTATTCAATTAAAGATAATTTCGCAACAAAAAATCATTTAACAACTGGTGGAAGTTTATTTTTAGAAAATTATATTCCAGCTTATGACGCTACTGTAAAAGTGTTATTAGATCAGGCTGGTGCAATTTGTGTCTCAAAAGATAATCTAGATGAATTTGGTTTAGGTGGAACTGGGTTATTTTCAGGTTTTGGAAATGTATTAAATATTAATGATCATCAAAGAATTACAGGTGGTAGCAGTTCTGGTTCTGCATGTATGGTTGCATATAAAATAGTTGATTTTGCTATTGGAACTGATACAGGTGATTCTATTAGAAAGCCAGCATCTTATTGTGGTGTTATAGGATTCAAACCAACTTATGGCGCTATTTCAAGATATGGATTATTTCCATATTCTCCTAGTTTAGATCATGTTGGTATTTTAGCAAATGATATTAAAACTATTGCAGCAGTATTTAGTATTCTTGCTCAAAATGATAAAAAGGATATGACATCTATTGATTTATCAAATAATTATTTTAAAAAATTAAAACCTAAATTTAATGCAAAATTAGTAGTTTTAAATGAAACTATTGAATACATGCATGAAAATGAAAAAGTGTTATTTATTGAATACCTAAATTCACTTCAAAATAAAGGTTTTAATATATCATATGAAAATTTTTCAGTTGAATTATTAAAATTAATTGATCCAATATATAAAACAATAAGTTATAGTGAAGCAGTAACATCATGAGCTAATTTAACAGGTATATTATTTGGTGGAAAATATCAAGCAAATACTTTTGATGAATTAATCTTAAAGAATAGAAGTGAACTATTTGGTAGACAGTTAAAAAGAAGATTTGTGATAGGTTCATTTATTACATCTTCAAAAAACTATGATGCTGTATTTAACAACGCAAAAAAGGTAAGGACATTAATAATTAAAAAGACAAATGAATTATTTAAAAAATATGATGCTATTTTAATGCCTTCTGCAAGTTCCATTGCTCCACTAATTGATGATGTAACTAATCACAAAAATATTTTTACCATAACTGATGACGCTTTACAAATTGCAAATTTTGCAGGCATTCCTTCAATTACTATTCCAGCAATTAAATACAATGGCTTAGATGTTGGTCTTAATATATCTACAAAATTAAAGAAAGATATTGGTGCTTTAAATATTGCATTAGCTATAATGGAGGCAAATAAATAATGAGAAATTTTATTGTTACTATCGGTATTGAAGTTCATACTGTTTTAAACACTAAAACAAAAATGTTTTCAAGAAGCTTAAATAGTCATAATGCTGAACCAAATACATTAGTTTCATATATGGATTTAGCATTACCTGGAATTTTACCTATCATTAATAAAAATGCAGTTAAAAAAGCAATAATTTTAGCTGATGCTTTAAATATGAAAATAAACTATAATAATATCCAATTTGATCGTAAAAATTACTTTTATCCTGATCTTCCAAAAGGTTTTCAAATTACTCAACAATTTTATCCTATTGGAAAAGATGGATATTTAGAAATATTAGATGAAAATAATAATGTGAAAAAAATAAATATTGAAAGAATTCATATGGAAGAAGATACAGCAAAACAAACTATAGTAGATAACATGAGACTAATGGATTATAACCGAGCAGGAGATCCACTAATTGAAATCGTAACAACACCATGTATTAATTCTGCTTATGAAGCTGCTCAATATTTGCAAGCTCTTAGAAGAATTTTAATTTTTAAAAATATTTCAGATGCAAAAATGGAAGATGGATCATTAAGAGCTGATGTTAACATTTCTGTAAGATTATTAAATCAAAAACATTATGGAACTAAAGTTGAAATAAAAAATATTAACTCAATAAATAATGTAATGAAGGCAATTCAATTTGAAATAAATAGACAATGTAATTGTTTATTAAATAATCAAGAAATACTACAGGAAACAAGAAGATTTGATGACTCTACAATGACAACTATTCATATGCGTTATAAAACAAATGCTGTTGATTATAGATATATGACAGATCCTAATGTTTTACATTTCAAATTAAATAAGAATCAAGTCAATGAAATATTAAATAATGCACCTAAAAATCCTAATGAAATTATTGAAGAATTAACTAAAAATGGTTTTGATAAAAAACAAATAGATGTATTAATGGATAATTATGAACTTTATCAAATATACAACAATTTATCTTCTGATATAAATGATAAAAAAATGGTTTACAATTGAACAATTGTAGAATTAAATGGTATTCTGAATAAAAAATGTTTAAGTTATCAGCAATTTAATGAAAAATATTTCAATGCTTTTAAACAACTTCTTTACTTTATTGATAAACAAGAAATTAATAATAAACAGGCAAAAATTCTTAATGAACACATATTTGATAATAATGAACTTGATGTTATTAAACTAATTAAAGATTTAGGTTTTGAGCAAATAAAAGATGAAAACATTTTAATTCCTATTATTAAAAAATATATCAATGATAATCAAGAATTAGTTAAACAATATAATGAAAGAGCTGAAAGGGTTGAAAAATTTCTAGTAGGAATGGTAATGAAGGAAACAAATTCTCAAGCAAATCCTAATATAACAATGAATTTAGTTAGAAATGAAATTAATAAATTCTTAAAATAATACTTAAATTCTAAAAATTAAATTGTTAATTCGCTTTTATCAATCTGCAAAGTTCATATCACTGATTATCATTAAAGTTATTAGCATCTTCTTGTGTTAAATGATAGAAATAATTAGTGTAGATTCTTTTATTTTGATCTAAATTTAACAATTCCATTCAAAAGATACCATGGTTATTTTTATTTGGTTTATCAATAACTCATTTTAATTGAACACTATTTCTATCTACAAAAAGATCTTTAGTATCTAAGGCTTTAATTTCTTTAGTATCATAATTGATGTATTTTAAACTAATTTTATTATTTGTTGGAACTGATGCTGGATTGACAATGGCATTTAAAACAATTCTATTATCCCATCAATTTTCAATAAAGTATTTATAATTAGTATTATAATTTGTTTGTGATTTTATACCCTCTAATTGAGGAATAGTATTTGTATTAGTTACTTTAATTTCAAATACATTAGTTTGATATTTAAAACTTTCAAAATTATATTGATAATATTCTATATAATAAAATCCATCAAATGATTGTTGTTTTAAATCCTTTAATGTAACTTTTAACATTTCTAATGAAAGATATACATCAGATTTAACCAATTTAAAATCTTTATTATCTTTTGAAAAATACACATTAAAGCCAACATTATTTGGATTACCTTTTAATAAATCAGTCAATTCATCATAAACAATGATTTTATTCAATGGTAAATAACCAATTGAATCAATATAATCTTTATTAATTTCATACAAATTATCCATTTTATTTGATGTGAATAATTTATGCTCTTGCAACTTAGGAACATATTGATTATATCTTTGTTCTAAATCATTAATTTCTTGTTGATAATTTAATGATAGATTTTGGTTCATTTTCTGAATTAAATCATGGCAATATTTTAAAAAATCTTTTTTACTTGCTTCACTTACTTCATTAACAGGATCATTACCAACTAAAAATGTTGAAGCTAATGTTTGATATTTAACAACATTTTTATATAAAGTAGATTTTAAATCATTATTTGATGCAAGTAAATCCTTTTGATTTTGATTTAATTCTAATTTGATATAATCAGGTTCACTATATGGGTTTTGATTAGTATAAAAGATTTCACCATTTTCAATATAAAAGTTAAAATGATTAACATCACTTTCTTTATGACTAATACTTTCAATCTTTTGATATTGTTTATTTTCTAAATTGATAATCATAAAATATGTTTTATTTAATGTATTCTTAGCAATTACAATTGAATCGTTTCATCCAAATGAATTTAGTGAACAATTGTTAGCACTTCTAAAATCATTTCAATCATCAATATTAATATTAAATCCATTTTTTGTTAACTGATCATGATCAAGAACTACCTCAATTTGTGGATTAATAAATTTTGTTCTAACTAATTGAGTTAAATTCAAATAATTCTTATACAAAAAATATCAGTAACCTTTGTAATAAACAGGATTTGAATAAGTTTTATTTGAAAATGCTTCTACAAGTGTTTTTGGCGGATTTAAAGAAAGCTCATTATTTTTAAATGGTTCTATTCATGGAGAGTAAAATAATAAATTACTATTATATTGCATATCTAAAGCTGAATTTTGTGGACGTTCAAATTGATTTGATGAGAAACTTTTTAAAAAATACTTTGGTGTTTGTCTTGGTTTAAATGAAGTTTGTTTCTTAAAACTTATCTTTGCATTCCCCAAGGCTCATGTAGCATCACATCAATATCATTTGTTTCCATCACCTAAACCAATATCAATATATACTCAAATAATTTCATGTGCTTCAATTCCACTAACATGATAATTTGTAATTACAGGAAGACAAGGAACATCTACAATGTTTAATAATATTGTCATTAATTGTGAATAGTCAGAACATACACCTGCTTTATTGAATATTGTATATGATATACTTTCATGATAAACATAATCATATCTTAAAAAATTAGATACATAATAGTATGCTACTCATGTTTTTTCAGCATCTGTCATATCTTGTTTAATAAGATTTAAAAAATTGCTAATAAACTGAGCATAATAAGCTTTAGCTTTTCCTTGCTTTAATCAAATACTAGTAAAATTTAATGCAGCGTTTTTAGTTGTTCTAATTGAATGAATATAAAGTTTTTTATTATTTATATATTCATCATTATCAGGAATTGGTTTATTATAAACTAGTCCATTTTCATCTTTAATAACGAATTGCAAAACATATGGAGCAAAAAAAGTATAGTATTTATAATATGAAAGCATTCAATTAGAAAATGCTTTAGACATCAACCTAGCATCAACGTTTCTTTCTCCAAAAGTAATTGTAGTTTCCATTTTTTTATTCATTATTGATGTAAACATCTCTTTTAGATCGTTTTCATTAATCAAACTATCTTGCTTCTTTGCTAAAGGAGCATTGCCTCATTTTTTAATATCAGAATTATCAATATTGTTTGATGGAATAGTACCATCCATTGGAATTATTGAAGGATCTATTTTAAGTAAAATATCATTATTTGTTTGTTCATTATTTGTAGAATTATCTTGAGAGGGTGGAGTTGTTGTTGGTGGTACAGGGTTTGATACATTAGGATTTGATGGATTAGAAGGTAATTCTTGTTTTGCACTAGATGTACTAGAACATGATGAAACAACAGCCATTGTCAATGGTAGTGTCAAAACCAATGGTAATAATAATATTTTAAATTTCTTTAAAATTTTTTTAGTCTTCATAACTTTATCTTACATCTATAAAAAAATAAATGTATGTTTTTTTATGTTTTTATAAAAGAGTAAAAAATCTTAAAACATTAATAAAAGATGTATTTTAAGTAATATAACAAAATAAAATGTAGCAGTGCTACATTTCTTGATTCTTCATAATTAATTGTCAGTTTTATTTGGTTTATAATATTTTTTTGAGATATATTCTCTTTCTGTAAGATTTTCTTTTTTTGCTTGAGTCATGTTTCTAAATTTAATTAATAAAATGATAGTGTTTAATGCTAAAGCAAAAGCATTAGTTACTAATACAGGAATTGATGAATATCATCCTGCACCTTGATTTGCAACAAAAATAATAGCATACACTAATCATATTATTGTTGAAACATATACTAAACCATAAAAACCTAAACTAATGCCTGAAGTATCTTTGGTTCTAAAGGTCTTAATTGCTTGAGGAAATCAACCAATAATGGTAAGTACTGAAGCAATACACCCAAGAGTTAAACCTAAAATCTCTAAGGTACTCATAATACTCCTATGTTATAATTTCTTTTATTATTTTCTTAAATCTAATTCTTTAATCAATTTACGATAAGCTTCAATATCAGTTCTTTCTAAATAACTTAATAAAGCTCTTCTTTTAGATACTTTTTGGTAAAGACCTCTTTTTGAATGTACATCTTTCTTATTGTTAACCATGTGTTCAGTTAAATTTTTAATTTCTGCAGTAAGAATTGCGATTTGTACTTCTGTCTTACCTGTATTTTTTTCATTACCACCAAACTTTTTAACAAGTTCAGCTTTAGTTTTTTTAGAAACAGCCATTTTTATCTCCTTTAGCTTGTTAGTATTAACCAAGCAAAAATATAAATTTTAACCTAGTTAAACATTTCATAATTCTTTTTTATTTTATCAAAAAAAACTATTTTTGGAAAAATATATCTTACTTTTTATAAAAAGTAATAAAAATTTAGTTGAATTAAGATAAAAATAAAATTAAAGCATTATAACCTTTCCATAAATATTAAAAAGTTAATATAATGTACTATCATTATCAAGTATGCTTTATTTGATTTTATTATGCATAAATACCGTAACTATCTATAACTAAATTTGTATTGATAAATTTTACATTTTTACAAAATGTTAAATTGTATTATAATTTTTATATTATGTTAGATATTAATTATATAAAAAGTAATTTTAAAGAAGTTGATACTAAATTAAAAAACAAAAATGTAGATACAAAATGTTTAAAAGAAATTGTTGATTTACATGATAAAGTAAAATCATTGATTACTGAACAACAACAAATTCAAGCAGATAGAAATAAAAAATCAGCATTAATTGGTGAATATGTTGCAAAAAAGAAATCAAAAGAAGAAATTGATAAAATAAAAAAACAAGTATCAAATCTAAAGAATAAAATGGAAAAATTAGATGATCAAATATCTAAAATAAATCAATCTATTCAAGAACAACTAAATATAATTCCAAACATTTGTGATGATTCCGTTCCTATTGGTAAAGATGAAACATCAAACAAAGAAATTAAAAAATTTAAAACTCCAACAAAATTTAATTTTGAACCAAAAGCTCATTGAGATTTAGCTAAAGAATTAAATCTTTTCTTACCTGAAATATCTACTAAAATAACTGGTTCTAGATTTGTTACATATTGAAATAATGGAGCTAAACTCTATAGAGCATTACAACAATTTACTATTGATCATAATGTTAAAAATGGTTTTATAGAAGTGTTGCCTCAAGTTATTGTTAATGAAGATTCATTATTTGGATCAGGACAATTACCTAAATTTAAAGAAGATTTATTCAAACTTCAAGGATTAAATTATTATTTATCACCAACAGCTGAAGTTCAACTTACAAATATCTATAGAAATGAAATTATAGCTTTAGATAAATTACCAATAAAATTAACTGCAAATACCTCATGTTTTAGATCAGAAGCTGGTAGTGCAGGGAGAGATACTAGAGGAGTTATTAGATTACATCAATTTTATAAAAGTGAATTAATGGTTTATAGTCATCCCGATAAATCATTTGATGTACTAGAAGAGATGACATCTATTGCTGAAAAAGTGATGGAAGAATTGGAATTACCATACAGAAGAATTGTTTTAGCGACTGGAGATACTGGATTTAGCTCTGCTAAAACTTATGATTTAGAAGTATGACTACCTTCATATAATGATTATAAAGAAATATCTTCTTGTTCAAATTGTACTGATTTTCAAGCTAGAAGAGCTAAAATAAGATTTAAAGATAGTGATGGAAATAATAAATTAGTACATACTTTAAATGGATCTAGTTTAGCTATTGATCGTTTGTGGGTTGCTGTAGTTGAAAATAATCAAAATGCTGATGGTTCAATTAATATTCCAAAAGCATTACAACCATATATGAATAATATGAAAAAAATAGAGAAATAAAATGAAAACTCAATATTTATACATTCACATACCATTTTGTAAAGAAATATGTAGTTATTGTGATTTTGAAAGAATCAAGATTTCAAATTCAGATTCTCGAATAGATAAATACATTGATATGGTTATTAATCAACTTCATAAAGAATGTGAACTAAAGCAATTTAAAACTATTTATTTAGGTGGTGGAACACCTAATATGCTTTCAAATGATCAACTTGAAAAACTACTAAGTGAATTAAATAAATATATTAATACATCAAAGTATTATGAATTTACAATTGAATGTAATCCTGAATTTGTTAATAAAGAGCAAGTCTCTATTTTTAAAAAAAATGGTATTAATAGGGTTTCATTAGGAGTTCAAAGTACTAACAATAAAATTCTAAAACAAATCGAAAGAAATCACACAATTGAAGATGCACAAAATGCAATAAATGTTTTATATGATGCTGGTATTGAAAATGTTAGTTGTGATTTTATTTATGCATTAGAAAATATCACTGAACAAGACATTGCAGATTCTATTCAATTCATTGTTTATAACAACATTAAACATGTAAGTTATTATGCACTAGAGGTTAAGCCTGGTAGCAAACTTGCAAAGCAAGGATTTATTGTTGATGAAGAAGTTGAGGCAGATAATTTAGAATATATTAATGAATTTTTAGAAATTAATGGATACAAACGATATGAAGTATCAAACTGGGCACTAGATGAAAAGTATGAATCAATGCATAATAAAGCATATTGATTAACTGAAGATTGAAAGGCAATCGGATATAGTGCAAGTGGTTTTGAAAACAAAGTAATGTATAAATATGAAGGAGATATCCTTAACTGAAAAATCAATAAACATAAATTAACAACTGCAGAGTTATACTTACAAGTTTTGATGATGGGTTTAAGACTAGTAAAAGGAATAGATGTTATCAATAATAAGCGTAATAGTGAAGCGTATGCTACATATTTTGATGACATTGTTTCCTGCTATATTAGAGATGGGCATCTAAGAGTTAAAAATTTAAATTTATTACATGAAACGCTTGTTAACATTGTAGATGAAACAAAAGAAAAACAATTAGAGAATGTTAAAAATAAAGTGTATGAAGAAGATGAAGAAGAATGATAAGCTATTATATTTTAATGAATGGGTAAGTTTATACCAAGCTAAGAATGGATTTGTTTATGCAGATCGTAAAGGTACAAATAGTGTTGCAGTATTAGCTTTTAGAAAAATAAAAAATGATTATGAATTTTTAATTAGATATCAACCACTAGCTGCTATTGATAAAGAAACAAAGTTATTTCCTTGTTGCATAACAGGGTCTATTGACAAAAATTTAAGTTATGAAGACATTGCTCTAGAAGAATTATATGAAGAAGGTGGAATCAAAACCAAAGATTATAAAAGAATTATTAAAAGCACATCTTTTATTAGTTCTACCCAACTTAGTGAAACAACCTATGTTTATTTAATTGATGTTACCAATTTAAAACAAAATAAAGCCAATGGTGATGGTAGTTATTATGAAAAAATATCACATGTTAAATGAGTTAATCAAAAAGAATTAACTAAAATATTAGAAAATCCTGTTTTGGTAAGTTTATTTATTGCTTATTTATTATTTTTATCAACATTATCATAACTTGATGTTATAAACTATTTTCTTTTAAACACTCTTTCTGCTCTTTTATAAGTTTCAAGTACTTTAATTGATGATAAATTTTCAACATCAATATTTAGCGGGTCTTGTTCAATAACAATAAAGTCTGCATATTTATTTTCTAATAATTTAGATTTTCTAGATTCTTCAAATAACTGAAAACTAGGATTTATTGTTATCGTTTTAAAAGCATCATATGCACTAAGTTTTTCATTTAGATTATGAATTGAAAGAGATCTAGATTTTCGATTTGTGATAGATCAAATTAGTTCAAACATATTAGGAAGTGTTATTGAAGCATTTTGGTATGAAATTAAATTAATTGATTTTTCGTTTAATGATTTTAATTTTAGAAAATCATTATTGTATAAATCTTTATTTAGATACATTGAATAAATATCACTAAAATATCATAACTGACTACCAAAAGCTCCATAACCAAGTTTAAAAAGAGATAACTGGTCTATTTGTTTTTCATTAGCTAAACAATTTAATATATATATTTTTTTATCCCTAGCAATTTTTAATTTTTCATTATCTGTTTTAGTTAAATAATTAATAAATAAATCTAGTGCTTTATCACCATTGGCTTTTATACATAGTTGTGTTTTCTGATTAAAAGCTCAATCTAAATTATTGTATAAATCTATTTCTTTATGAACTAATATCCCATAGTTGTTAGTTGGTTTATTTTGATCATCATTATATGGTTTTGAATTTAATGCTTGATTCATAACAAGCATACCATCAATATCTAAACATAATCCAGCTATTCTGAAATTTTTTGAATAGCCTGATAACTTATCTTTCAAAGTTGGAAAAATTTCTTTAAATGCATTTATTTCAAGATTAGCTACAACATCCATTTTCAATTCGTTATTAGCAGATGATGTAACATAAACGTTTAATTGTTTTGGTTCATAAATATTATCCTGGCATGTTGTAATTCCAAAACTAAAAAAGATATTTTGAGCTGCAACTAAACACTTTATAATATCATCAATATTCTTGTTTGGAATGTAATTAATAATTTTTTTAAATTCTTCATCTTTTATAATTCCAGATTTATCAAATTTAAAATCTTTTAATTCTTGATTTTGTTTAATTAAATTAATCATTGAATCATTAACTATGGCACATGTTGCATTTGTGTTGCTAATAATTATAGGAATTGAGTTAGTTCATTGATCTAAAACGTTACAAGTTATGGCTTTATCTAAAATTAATTTTTCATCTAACCCAATTGCTATAATAAAGTTATCTTTAGTAATCTTAACTTGCTTAATATGATTTTTAATGATTTTTTCAATAGATGAAATGTCTTTCAATCCACTTAAATCACAAAACATTAATGATTGACTTAAAAAATAAAGATTAGAATTAATGTTAGTAAATGATGGCATTATTGTTAAACCATTCATATCAATTTGTTCAACATCATCTTCATTTAACTCTAATATTTCCTTATTAGTTCCTATTTTTTTTATATAGCCATCTTCAACCAACATTGCTTGTTGACGATCACTATTATTTTTCATTGTAATAATGTTTGCATTATAAAAAATCTTTTTCATATCAGTCCTATGACACTAATATTATATACTAAAACAAGACCATAATTATTTTGATAATCTCATTTATATATTTAATTAGTATATGAAATTTGAAAAGCAAAGTAATATTAAGTTATAATATTATAATGTTATTAATTTAATTGATAAATTATTAAAATAAAGGGAAACATTTTATGCCAAGTACATGTAAAAATAAAATTGAAATAGTTTTTAATCAAAAAGAAGATGCACAAAAATTTGTTGATTCAATTAAATTACCTTCATTTATTGAACCAAATAGTTTTGAATATAATATCGAACTAGTACCTTTTTTTAAAAAATATGATAAACAAAATAATTTAGATCCTGATTTTAAGTATGATGAAAATTTCTTTTTAACTAGAACAACTGAACTTGAATTAAAAAATTTAGAATTAAATGAAAATATTTTAACAGCTCAATTTGAATCAATATCTAATATTTTTAGTGAACAATCAATATTAAAATTATCTCAAGTACTAAATGCATCTATAACAATTAAGTTCTATGAGGAAAACTTTTTTTATGGAATAACTAAAGCTAATCAGGTTGAATGTTTTACAGTTAGTGAAGAAACTAAATTAAATGATATTAATGAAAATATGTACAAACAATTAGAAACAGAATTGTTATCAAAATTTGAAAAGAAAAAAGAGCATTAATTGCTCTTTTATTGTTATATGGTGCCGAATGGCAGAATTGAACTGCCGGCTAAGCATTACCATTGCTTTGTTTTACCACTAAACTAATCCGGCTGAATAAAAATAAATTATTGAATTTATTTTTGTTATAAATTGTCAAATGCTAGATTCGAACTAACATCAATGGTTTTACTTTAAACTAATTTGACATATGGTGGAGATGACGGGAGTCGAACCCGTTTCCATAAAAGAATTTTTATTAAGTTCTACAGTTTAGTCTTATTTTTTATTCTATAGTGAGGAAATAAGACAAACCAACTATAGAATCATTCAAAGTGCAATTCGTTATTGCTAAGTGAATGATAGCTTAACAATAATATAACTATTTAACTAAAATAACAAGACAAATAGTGAAAATCTTGTTAAGTTGCTAATAACTAAATTAAGCAGCGAATGCTAATTTAGCTTGGTTAGCAGCCATTAGTTGGTTAGCTTCAAATGCACTAACTTCAACTTGGTCGTTTCGTTCTTCTGCACTTATTGAACCTAGAGCTATAAGGGGCATACCCCACTGCCCTTAATAAAGCATCAGTCATGTCGAAACCGTGACATCCCCACATAAGTTATAACATAATAATTATTTTTAAGATATAAAAAGCTAAGATGATTTATCTATTAAATTTTATTGATAAGCTAATCATTTACCATCTTGTTTATAAAAATATTTACCATTTGCATCTAACCCTCATACTGTTCCTGTTTGATCAGATCATTCTTGAACAATATTAATTTTCAAAATATCATTCATTTGTGTATCTAAATGATCAAGATGCTTTGTGGTTTTAAATTCATTTTCAAATTCATTAAATTCTTTTTGTTGTTGCTTTTTTTGTTTTTTGATTTCTTTTTGTGTTTGTTTTTCATCTGCTTTTTTAACCATCTCATCTAATTTAGATTTATCAATATTATCAGGTGCTTTATTCGTCTGTAAATAAGATACATACAATTTAATGTTTTTTACATCTTTTTTCATAATTCCATATAAATAAGCATTTTTAAAGATAGATCCTAAAACATCATTAATACAACCATCAATTCAACCACATCATGATCTGAATAATAATGATTTGTAATATCATGGTTTATAAATATAATTAACTCTTCTAATATCTTTTGTGAAAATGTTTTTAAATATATAAGTTAAAATTGCAATCACAAAATAAGCAACAACTATTAGAATTATTGGAATCATTACATTTTGTTGTTCAGTATTTATTTTTAATAAACTATTTAAGCATGAGAAATGATTTGGAAAATATTCTAATACATAATTAGGTGTATATAAAGCTTGATAAGCAATTAATGTCATTCCATTTGCCCCTATATTGTACTTAATTTGCATTAATGAACAATATACAAGAATAATTGAACCTAGTACTAATGATGAGAAAATTGATCATTTACTATATTCTTTAGCAGCAATCACTGTTCATAATGACATTAATGCAACAATAACAAATGTAATAGTTGGCATTCTCATTAAACCATCACCAACAAAAATAAATTCATATCATTCGATTGATGAAATATAGGATGATGCTCCATAACTTAAAGAACTACATATTAAATACAAGACAGACATAAATAATCCAAAAGGAGCAATTGCTTTAGCTAAATTTTTGGTCTTATCAAAGATTAATGCTAATGACATAACTAATAATAAAAGATCCGGAATACGTAACAAAAATAAATTTGCATATTTATTTATCTCTCATAAACTCTGGTCCATAACATAATCACTGTAGGATAAAACAGGAGCATTATTAACAAAATCTAATATGTATCATATATACTTTCCAAAAAAGAAAACTAATAACCCAATAATTCCAAAAACCATTGGAGCTATTCTAAATTGAAACATTCTATTTATTGAATCATGTAAAATTATTGATGCTAAAACAACAAATAATCCTATTGTTAATGTAATGATTGACACTAAAGTAATCGATAAACTCATAGTAATATAATTTTACTATATTTGTAAGTATATAAAATAAAAATCACCAGTTAGAATGGTGATTTTTTATTACATTATATTCTAATAATTATCTATTCTTTAGTAAGAACCCTCTAAAGGCATGTGCAGCATCTTTTAAAATTGGCATATATGCAACAATTTCATCATTTATAACACCTTTTTCTGGATAATATACTACTGCTTTTAAAAAGTCAACAAACTTGATAGCTGCATTGTAAAGAATATCTCTTTGACGGTCTGGTAAATCTTTAGTATTTGATAAAGCAAACACTAAGTTCTTTTTAATCTTAACAATATCAGTTTTTCTTTCAAGTAAATTTTGACCTCTTAAAATTGAATCAAAGTATTCAAATGTTAATTCAGCACAATATTGTTCATAACTAACTCTTGAACCAGAGATAGCTGATCTAACTGGTTTATAACCTTTTTTAGCTCCTAAGAATGTATCAAGTGAAACATTGCTTGCCATATCACTCATACTTACTTCAGTTCCTCTATTAGCCATACCCATTCCACTGCTCATTGATGGACCTGACGTAGTAGGAGAAGAATATCCTCCAAAACTTGGACCAGATGGAGAACCAAAACTTGGTGTTGATGGACTTGGTGTTGGTCCCATTGGTCTTGGTGCTACTCCAAAACCTGCTGGAGCAGCTGGACTTGGTGATGGTGATAAAGGTGCAGTTGGAGCTGAACCTGGTGCCATTGGTGGACGTGGTGCTCCTGGAGGT
>CASESV010000002.1 GCA_949290735.1 uncultured Mycoplasmataceae bacterium | reverse complement strand
AACAAGGAGTAAGTATTGATTAATATATAAAATAAAGCTTAATTGTTGATTTTGGCAATGTAAATAAACATATTATATATCTTTAGGATATAATAAGGCGAGGAAGAAAATGCACAATATTTTCACATTTTTAAATTTAGGCTCATTTTCGCTGCAAATTATCAATTTTTTTAATGTAAAGGTAAAATACTTGACAGATATTTATAAAAGTGTATAATTCTTAAGAATCAATTTATAAAGGAGGCCAATTTGGTAAAAATAAGATTAACTAGAATGGGTAGACATAAAAGAGCCTTTTATCGTATTGTAGCTACTGATTCTAGAACTAAAGTTAATGGAGGATATATTGATTTATTAGGTCATTATGATCCTTTATCAGAAGAAATTAAACTTAATGAAGAAAAAATCTTAAATTGATTAAAAAATGGGGCACAACCATCTGATACTGTTAAAAATATTTTTAAAGACAAAGGTGTTTGAGCAAAATTTATAGCTACTAAAACACCTAAAGCTCCTAAGAATAATTCAGAAAAAAAATCTTCATCTAAAAAAACTAGTAAAAAATAATGAAGATTACAATTCTAAGTTTATTTAAAGATGCTTATCAAAGTTATTTAGAGTCATCAATTATTAAAAGAGCAATTAAAAACAAAATAATTGATGTTGAAATTGTTGATTTTAGACAATACAGTACTAACAAACACCATAAAGTAGATGATTATCAATTTGGTGGAGGTCCAGGAATGGTTTTATCAATTCAACCAATAGCTGATTGTTTAAAAAGTATCACTAAGGAAGAATCACATGTAATTCTAACTTCTGCTAGTGCTAAATTATTTAACCAAGATATAGCAAAGGAATTATCTTTAAAAAAACATTTAATTCTTATTGCTGGACATTATGAAGGATTTGATGCAAGAATTGAAAATTATGTTGATACTTCATATAGTATTGGTGATTATGTGTTAACTGGTGGAGAATTACCAAGTCTTGTAATACTGGATGCAATTGTAAGATTAATACCTGGAGTGATAAATCAAGAAAGTTTAGTGAATGAATCATTTGAAAACAATTTATTAGATTATCCAGTTTATACTAAACCAATTGAATATGATGGTTATAAGGTTCCAGAAGTACTCTTATCAGGTGATCACAAAAAAATAGCTAATTTCAGATTTGAAAAGCAACTTGAAATAACTAAAAAGAATAGATTAGATATTTATGAAAAATATTTAAAAGAAAGGAAGCAAAATGAAAATCAATAAAAGTGAAATTATTTCTAATATTCAAGCAAAACAAATTAGAGATAAAATTCCAGAATTCAGTTCAGGTGATACTATAGTTGTGCACACTAGAATTAGTGAAAACAATAAAACAAGAATTCAAAAATTTGAAGGTATTGTTTTAAGAAGAAGAGGTTCAGGTCTAAATGAAACATTCATTGTTAGAAAAGAATCAAATGGTGTGTGAGTAGAAGAATCATTTTATATTCATTCTCCACTTATTGATAAAATTGAAGTGAAAAGACGTGGTAAAGTAAGAAGAGCTTACATTTCATATATGAGAAAGAGATCTGGAAAATCAGCACGTATCAAAGAATCTAAATAAAAGCCGAAAGGCTTTTTTTATTTCAAAACAAACACATTTTTATATAATATATGTGTATAGTTATTAAGGGGAAAATATGATTAAAGATATAATAGAAAGAGCAAAAGCTGCGCAAAAAGAGTTTTCGACATTTACTCAAGAAGATGTTGATCGTATCTTTTATGCAGCTGCAAAAGCGGCTAATGCTCAAAGAATTCCATTAGCGAAAATGGCAGTAGATGAAACAAGAATGGGATTAGTAGAAGATAAAATCACTAAAAACCATTATGCTGCTGAATTTATTTACAATAAATATAAAAATTTACAAACAGTAGGGGTGTTTGAAAGAGATTTAAGTGCTGGTATAGAAAAAATTTATGAACCTGTAGGGGTTGTTTGTGCTGTTATACCAACAACTAACCCAACATCAACAGCAATTTTTAAAACATTAATGGCATTAAAAACTAGAAATGCTATTGTAATTTCTGCTCATCCAAGAGCTTGAGCTTGTACAATTGAAGCTGCAAAAGTAGTTTTAGAAGCAGCAGTTGCTGCAGGGGCTCCAGAAGGAATAATTTCATGATTACCACAAGGATCACCACTTGAAGCTACATCTGAATTAATGGCAGAATCTGATTTAATTCTAGCAACTGGTGGGGGCGGACTAGTAAAAGCTGCATACTCATCAGGTACTCCAGCTATTGGTGTAGGTGCAGGTAATTGTCCTGCTTTAGTTGATTCAAGTGCAGATATTCCAATGGCTGTTGCTGCTATTATTCAATCTAATACATTTGATAATGGGGTTGTATGTGCAACTGAAAACTCAATTGTTGCTTTAACTGATATTTATGATGAATTTACTAAAGAATTAACTAAACAAGGTGCTTATATTGTAACCAATCCTTCAGATATTGCAAAAATTGAAAAAGGAATGTTTAAAGAAGGTAAATTTGGATTATTAAATCCTGATATGGTTGGTCAAACACCACAACGTTTAGGTGAAATTTTTGGAATTGATGTGCCAAAATGAGCAAAAATATTAGTTGTTCCAGCACAAGGAACAAAGTATGAAGATGCTTTAGCACATGAAAAATTATGTACAATGGTTTCATTATATAGAGCAGATAATTTTGATCATGCAATCGAAATCCAAAAAGAATTATTACTTTTAGGACCAGGTCATACTTCTTCAATTTTTATTGACGAATTAAAAGAAGCTGAAAAATTAGCTATTTATAAATATTCTATTAATACAGGAAGATTAATTGTTAATTCACCTTCATCACTAGGTGGTATTGGTGATATTTATAACTTCTCATTAAACCCTACACTTACCATTGGTTGTGGTTCTTGAGGTGGTAATATCTTTAGTGAAAATATTACACCAATGCATTTATTAAATATTAAGACACTTGCATTAAGACAAGAAAATACATTATGATTTAAAGTGCCTGCAAAAATTTACTACAAATACGGATCTACAGGTGAAGCTTTTAAAGACTTTAAAGAAGAAGGCTTGAGAAGAGCAATGATTGTTACAGATGAATTCATCTGATCAATGTATGGGAAAGAAGTTGGTGCAAAACTTGAAGCTCAAGGTCTTGATTATCAAGTTTTTAGTGATGTTGAACCAAACCCATCATTGGCTACTTGTAGAAAAGGTGCTGCTAAAATTGAAAAATACCGTCCAGATGTTATTATTGCATTTGGTGGTGGTTCAGCTATGGATGCTGCTAAAATTATGTGATTATTCTATGAAGAACCAAATGCAAACTTTGAAGACCTAGCATTAAGATTCCTAGATATTAGAAAAAGAATTGTACGTTATCCATTATTAGGTTCTAAAGCAAAACTTGTATGTATGCCAACAACAGCTGGTACAGGAAGTGAAGTTACACCATTTGCTGTTATTACAGATGAAAAAACACACATTAAATATCCATTAGCAGATTATTCATTAACTCCAAATATGGCAATTATTGATGGTCACTATATGATGAATTTACCAAAGGGAATGACTGCAGCTACAGGATTAGATGCTTTAACTCATAACATTGAAGCAATTGGTTCATTATTAGCAACTGAATTTACAGATCCAATTGCTTATAAATCAATTCACTTATTATGAAAATATCTTCCTTTAGCAGTTAAAGAAGGAACTGTAAATAAAGAAGCTAGACAATATGTAGCAAACGCTGCTACAATGGCAGGGATGGCATTTGCTAATGCTTTCTTAGGTATAGTTCACTCTTTAAGTCATAAAATTGGTGGTCATTTAGGTGTAGTACATGGACTTGCAAATGCAATTTACTTACCACACATCATTTATTACAATGCTGAGCAAGGTGTAAGAGAAAAACAAGGATATTTCTCACAATACCGTGTACCTCAATCAATCAAAAGATACGCTAATATTGCAACTGAATTAGGTTTAAAAGGAGATAATGATCTAGAAAAAGTGGATAGTTTAATTCAAGCAATTAGAAATTTAACAGCTTCATTAAAATGTCCATTATCAACATCAGCGTATGGAATTGAAGATCAAGACTTCTATAGAGTTTTAGATCAAATGGCAGAAGAAGCATATGATGACCAATGTACAGGTGCTAACCCTAGAATTCCTTTAATAACTGATTTAAGAAGAATTTATATCAATGCTCACCATGATATTAAAATCCCATCATTAGCAAATCCTGATAAAAATGAATATGAAGAATATCATTCAGGTCAAGACCGTGGTTCTTATGAAATGGATAATGATATCATTGATAATCCTGAATTGGAAATTGAAGATGACAATGAACTTAATGATATTTCAATTGATAAACCAGAAGTATCAAGTTTTAACTCAACATCTTCAAATAATGCAAAACCAACTGTTAAAAAAAGAAAATTAATTAAGTAATAATTTTTTAACTAATAAAAATAGATATAAAAATAAAGACTATAAAGGTCTTTATTTTTATTTACATTATAACTTTATAGTCTTTTTAACATTTTTAATCTTAAATTACATTAACAATATGACTTCTAAAACATATATAAAAATTTAATAAATTAAGCATTTTCATTTAAACATTGATAATGCATGATTTTGATAAGGTTAAATCATATATACTCCTTTTTTTATATTTATAAATTTAAAAATTATAAGATTTTAGATAATTTTGTAAATTTTTAGCTAATTATATATAGACACATAAAGGAGGAATTATGAAAAAAATACGATTTAAGAAAATAGTACTATACTCGTGTCTAAGTATAGGTTTAATAATAAGTTTTGGATTTAGCTATAGAAGCACTAATCATATTGAACAAAAATATAAATTAAATAAAAATAAATCAATTGAAAATGTGATAAATCAAAATTATAAATCATTTATTGATTATGATAATTTATCTAATATTAATGATTTTAAGATTCATATTAAATCAGAAACTACTTATAAATCACATCAATATATTACTAATCATGATGTATATAATAAACAATTTTCAAAATTAGAACTTGTTTCAGATGATTGAAAATCAGATGTTTATAATTGAGATGAGTTAGCTAATTCTTATATAGATGAACAATCAAATAATAAAATAACTTATATTAATAATGAAAATAAATTCATTTACAACATGAAGGTTATCATGGTGAGTAGTGGGAATTATTATGATCCACCTCGTCCAATTTATAAGACCCAAATTCTTGATATTATAATGAAAAACAAAACATTTAAATTAAACAATAAATGAACTGAAAATTCTTCTTCATTAAGAGAATTTTCAAACCAAGAAGCTACTATCGATGTTAACTTAACAAATCCTTTTAATTCTTGTTTCTTAAATGTAATGAGTGAAAATGAATTTAATTTTAATAAATTATTTAGGATAGATAAAACCAAAACTTTTAGAGGATTTAATTCAAATAATTTTTCACTAGAAATCGATAATGATTATATAAAATCACTAATTATTTTATCTAGACTGAAAGCTAAAGCTTTAGTAATGTTACAAGAAGCGAATCAAGAAGAATTAAATGATATTAATTATATAAAAATTATACAAGCATTATATGATGGTAAAATCATTGACACATCAGATGAAATTATTAAAAAGTATTATACTTTAGATTATTCAAATTCAAAATATAATCTATTATGATATTTAGATAGATATAATAGTAATGATTTTAGTTATTTAGATATATTGGATAATGAAACCAACGATATATATGAGTATTCAATAAATAATAACCTTAAAATAAATGATGAATATCTTGCTTATAAGTTATTAAATTTATTTGATAAACAAGATAAAAATAATAATTATAAAATTAATTACAGCTATAAAGGTAATGATTATCAAACTCAATTTAAAATTGAATGAGATAATAACACTAAAAGATTTATTTTAGTTAACTCAGAAAATAATGAAGAATTATTAATCTCATTTAATGAAAAGCCAGATGAATTTGAACCAATCATAATTAAATCAGTTACTACAAATACACCATTACTTGGTACACTTAATATTGATTTTAGAGATGGAACTAAACAAATCAATTTGCAAGAATCATCATATGTATCTAATCCAGAGTGATCAATAACAAATTTATTTTCATTTAATGATGTCTATAATAAAAAACAAATTAATTTATTATTAAATAAACAAATGGAGTCAAATAATTTAGCTAGCAATTTATTAGGTGATAAAAACTTTATATATAATCTCTTTACCTTTAATAAATATAATTTAATTACTAAGTCAAGTTTAACTATTTTAGATAACCAATTAAAAAAATATTTAATTGATTCAAATTTGAGTTTGATTAACAACTTAAACCTAAATCAAATAGTTAAAAAAATTAATTTAAAAGCATTTGATTCTGTTAACGGTATTGAAATTATTTTAGATTTTTTTGATGTATCAAGACGTGCAAAAATTCAATCAAATAATATAATTACTAAGAAAATAAGATTGATTATTAATGAACAACCAAAAATGATCATAAACAAAATCAATGCTAACAAGTTTTATGTTAATAATGAAACATTTAATAATTTAGAATCGAATATATTAAGCTTGATTAAATATAATGACTCAGAGATAGATGATTATTTTTTATCAACAAATTTAAATAAAACTGATTGAATAGAAAATATATTATCTGATTTTAAAATAATAGGAGTTAATCAGAATAGTAAAAAAGTTATAATTGAATATCATCCAAATATTAATCAATTAGAATGATTAAATTTTAAAAAACAAAGTAATAATATTGAAAGAATGGAATTTGATATTATTTGCAATGATTTGAAAATAGAAAATAAAACAAATCAAAAAAATATTTCAAAACCAATAATAATCTTCTCTTGCTCATTTATAGTATTAATATTTATTATGATAATAATTGCATTTGTAGTAAGAATGAAAATTTTAAATAAACAAATTAAATAATTTGATTTTACAACTATTGTTAGTGTGTATTAAAATATAATAATGAAATTGAATATATAATTATTATATGAATATTGCAATTATATTAGCTAGTGGTAAAGGATTAAGATTTGGTGAATCAATACATCCTAAACAATATGTTAAATTAAACAATAAACCAATTGTAATTTATTCAATTGAAACATTTTCTAAATTAAAATATATTGATCATATAATTGTGACCTCAAATAGTGCATATATAAATAAACTACAAGCATGAATTAAAAAATATGTTAAAAATGATAAAAATATCTTTGTTATAGAAGGTTCAAGCAATAGGAATTTATCAATTCAATCAGCATTAAAGTTTATTCAAAAAGAATTTGATTGCATTAATTCTGATGATGTAATTTTAATACATGATGGCGTAAGAATATTTGTAACTAATGAAATTATAAAAGAAAATATCGTAGCAATGGAACAAAATGATGTTGTTAGCACAGCAATAAATTCAATAGATACAATAGCTACATGTGATATTAACAAAAATGTCAAATCTCTTGAAGATAGAAAAAATTTATATAACATTCAAACTCCACAATGTTTAAAATATAAAACCTTTGATAAATACTTCCAAAATAATGTTATTGATACATCAGATTTAATTTCATTTCTATTAAATAAAGGATATCAAGGAAATATTAAAATAGTTCAAGGTGATCATATTAATTTCAAAATCACAAATACATTAGATTTTGAGCTAGCAAAATTATTGATTAAACAAAAAGATAAATAATCTATATATAAGTTGGTGCTCTTGCATAAGAATGTATTATAATTAATCTATGCAAAGTAATGAAAAAATTTCAAATATTTCGAGTGATTTCGTTCTAAATTTTAAACTAGACACATTTGATGGACCACTTGATTTATTAGTAGAATTGATTAGAGAAAAGAAAATGGATATTTTGACTTTAGATATTTCTGAGTTAACTTATCAATATTTAGAATTTGTTAATAATAACTTGATTAAGTTACCAATTGACGATATATCAGAATACTTAGTAATGGCTTCATACCTGACAGAATTAAAATCTAAAATGATTTTACCATTACTAAATCCTGAAACGAAGTATGATGAAACTGAACTTGAAATTGATAGATTAAGAAGACAACTTTTCTTATATAAACAATATAAAGACTCTATTAATCAATTTAAATTCTTACAATCTCAAAGAGTACAATACATAGCAAAGGAATGTGATAATTTAGAAGAATATGCACCTGATTCAATACCAGAAGCGCCATTACCTGAACATGTACCATTAGAGAAATTAGTAAGAGCATGACAAAAAGTTCTATTTAATACACAGGCAAAAATAGAAGATAAAGAATTTATTATTCATGTTTCTAATGTTAATCTTGAAGAAATTGAACAAGAATTAACACAGTTTGTATCAAATGAAAATTTCAAAGAAACAAATTTAATTGATTTTTTTAGTTTATTTGATAGTAAGCAAAATGATCTTGAATATTTATGTGCTGTGTTTTTATCTATTTTAGTATTGTGTAGAAATGGTTTTATAAAAATTAGACAAAACGAAAATGGCGACATATTTATAAGTAAAAATTATGAACAATTAACAGAAGCTATTCATCATGATGTAAATGAAGCTATAGAATCAAATAAAGAAATTGCTAACATTCTAAAAAATGAATTAAATAAAAAAACAGAAATATCAAGAGAAAATACAAAACAAAAAGCAAAAAGAATAACAGAAGATAATAAGGAGGATCATGATGAGTAATAATGACAAAATTAAATTAGATGATTCAGTTTTAGAAGATGTTGATTCTAATATTGATAAGAATGAATTGAAAAATAAAAATAAGGTATCTAAAATAGATCAAGAAGTTTCAATGGATGACTTATTTGATTTTAAACCAATTGGTGTTGTTGGCGATGAAGATTCATATATGAAATCAGTAACTGAAATAAAAACTCCTAAAACCCAACAAACTAAAAAACAAAAACTAGAAAGTATTTTAGATAGTAATGATGATACTATTAGTTTTATTGATGAATCAATTCAAAATAAATCAATAAACCAAAATATTGAAAAAAATTATAATAATAACCAAAATGAAAACTCAAATAAATCAGAAATGAGAAATTCTATATTTAAAGAAGAAGTTGTTTTATATGATGAAGAAAAAGATAAGCAATTATATTCACAAAACACTATTAATGTTAATAACGATAACGAAATTTATGATACTAAAAAATTAAGATCTTTAATTGAATCTGCATTATATGTTTGTGGTAATGAAGGTTTAAGCATTTCTGACTTAAAACGTTTAACAAATGCACAATCTTCAGATATTAAAAAGATTCTTAAGGATTGAACAAATGAATTAGATAGTGATCCAACTAGAGGAATAACAATTAAAATTTATGGAGAAAAATATAAAATCTTTTCAAAAGCTGAAAATAGAGAGGATTTGTCAAAATTAATTACAATTAAATACCGTAATCCTTTATCTTCAAAAGTTATGGAAACATTGGCTATTATTGCTTATAATCAACCATGTACAAGAGCAATTATTGAGGATATAAGAGCAAAGGATCCAACATCAACTATTCAAAAGCTTATTGAATTAGGTTTGGTAGCTGAAGCTGGTAGAGCAGATACACCAGGCAGACCTTTACTATATACTGTTACTCATAAGTTCTATGATATTTTTGGAATTAAAAATTTAAGTGAATTACCTAAAATTAATATAGACCAACCATTTGATGCTGATGATGTTTCATTTTTCGATACAACAAGGTTTAATGACTAGAGGTAGATATGAAAAAAAATATTGAGCAATCTACTATAGTTAATTTTTTAAAAAACTACGGTTTTGTATTTGCAAATTCTGAAATTTATAATGGTTTAGCAAATGCATGAGATTATGGACCATTGGGTGTTTTATTAAGAAAAAATATCAAAGATTTATGATGAAAAAGATTTGTTACAACTCAATCAAACATTGTTGGTTTAGATTCGTCAATTATTTATAATCCTTTGGTTTGAAAGGCTTCAGGTCATATACAAAATTTCTCTGACCCTTTAATTGATTGTAAAGAATGTAAAATTAGATTGAGAGCCGATAAATTGATTGAGGATTTTGATAGCAAAATAATAGTTAATGAAAATGATGATGAATCAGTACTTTTAAATATTATTAATAAAAATAAAATTAAATGTCCTAATTGTCAATCATTTAATTGAACTAACATAAGAAAGTTTAATTTGATGTTTAAAACATATCAAGGAGTTGTTGAAGATGATCTTAATACATTATACTTAAGACCTGAAACAGCACAAGGTATTTTTATTAATTTTAAAAACATATTAAGAACAACAAGAATGAAAATACCATTTGGAGTTGCGCAAATTGGTAAAGCTTTTAGAAATGAAATTACACCAGGTAATTTTATTTTTAGAACTAGAGAATTTGAACAAATGGAGATTGAATATTTTATAAAAAAAGATGATGCAAAGAAAACGTTTAATTATTTCCTTAAACAAATAGAAAATTTTATTGTTGATGATTGTAAAATAGATAAAGAATACATTAGAATTTATAACCATCCAAAAGATAAATTAAGTCATTATTCATCAATGACTTCTGATCTTGAATTTCTTTTTCCACATGGTTGATCAGAATTGTGTGGTATAGCACATAGAGGGAATTATGATTTAACAGTTCATTCTGAGCTTTCTAAAAAAGATTTATCATATTTGGATTCACAAACAAATGAAAAATTTTTACCAGATGTAATTGAACCATCAATAGGTGTTGATCGTTTATTTTATGCTATTATAACAAGCTTATATGATATTGAAAAAGTAGATAATGAAGATCGAGAAGTATTAAGATTACCTTTTGATTTATGTCCATACAAATTTGCTATCTTACCATTAACAAATAAATTAAAAGATCAAGCAGAAAAAATTTATCAAGATTTCTTAAAAAAAGGTATAAGTACTTCGTATGATGCATCAGGTTCGATTGGGAAAAGATATCGACGTCAGGATGCTATTGGTACAATGTTTTGCATTACTATAGATTTTGATACTATTGATAAACAAACTATTACAATAAGAAATCGTGATACGATGCAGCAAGTTACAATTAAATTAGATGAATTAGATAGTTTTATTAAAAAAAATTATAATTAATACATGAGTGCAAATCAAAAAAACAATATAAATGATCTAAAGTTAAAAATATCAATAGTTGATATAATTTCTCATTATATAAAATTAAGTAAAAAAGGTAATAATTATATTGGTTTATGTCCTTTTCATGATGATAAGCATGCCTCATTAACTGTTAATGAATCAAAAAAAATATATAAATGTTTTTCTTGCAATGCAGCTGGAGATGTTTTTAGTTTTGTTAAAAATTATAATAACATCTCATATTCACAAGCAATTATTAAAACTTGTGAACTAGCAAATATTGATAAAAATGAAGTCAACTCATTAGCGTCATATATAAATTTCAATAATGAAAACCAAGTTTTATACGATCTTAATAAAGATGCAAATAAATATTTTAAAATGTTTTTATCAAATAAAGAAAATTTAAATGCCAGAGAATATTTAAAACAAAGAAATATTTCGAATGAAATTATTGATAAGTTTGATATTGGTTTTGCTCCTAATGACAAAAGTATTATTATTGATTTATTAAACAATAAAAATGACATTGTAAAAGGAGCGAAAGGATATAGTTTAAAAGATATTGAAAGAGCAGGAATATCAAAATTATTAGATAGTGCTGATTATATTTCATATTTTATTAATAGGATCACATTTGCAATTAGAGATGAAAATGATGAAATAGTTGGCTTTTCAGCTAGAGCTATCGATAATAATGATACAAAATATATAAATACACCAACAACTAACATTTTTCTTAAAAATAACATTTTATATTCTATGAACAAGGTTATTAAAAAATATGATTTAGATACAATTTATATTTTAGAAGGTTTTATGGATGTTATTGCTCTATCTAAAATTGGAATTGAAAATGCAGTTGCAACTATGGGGGTTGCATTTTCTAAAAACCATTTATATACGTTAAGTAAATTAGAACATTTAAAAAATATTATTTTATGTTTTGATAACGATGAAGCTGGTCAATCGAATATAGAAAAAACAGCAGATTTATTATTAAAAAAATATAATGTTTATATTGTTAAATATTTAACTAACGATAAAGATGTAGATGAATTAGTCAACAAGGATAGTGATTTAGCACTAAAAACAATTAATAATGTCATAAGTTATCAAAGATTTAAAATTGAAAAAATTTGTGCAAATACCAATTTGCAAAATATTGTAAGCAAAAATACATCAATTGAAAAAATTATTGAAATTTTAAAGACATATACAAATAGCATTAATTTGCTTGATGATATCAAATATGTATCAAATAAATTTAATATTGATGAAACAATAATTAAAGAAAGCTTAAATTCTTATGCAAATAAACAAAGAAAATATAATAGCAAAATTAATATTAAAAAATATGAAATAAATGATTTGATTCTTAAACCCCACCATGAAAAAAAATGAACATCTAAAATTAACCCTACGACATTATCAGAAATCGAGATTTTAAAATTTAGTTTGACTAATAAAAAATATATGGACAAATTTTTTAATTTGTGTGGAAGGTTAATTAATAATGATATTAAACAAATGCTTAATATCATACAAGATTATTATTATGCAAATCCATCTAAAGAAAAAATCGATATCAATGATTTACCAATTATTTTTTCAAACAATAAATATTTATCATATGGTAATATTGTTTTAAATGAAATAAAAACAAAAAATATAAAATACTTCGATCAAAAGGTTGATCAAATTATTCAAACACATATGAAAAATTTAAAAAAATTAGATCAACAAAAAATTTCTGAAAAAATTGCATTAGATGAAAATTATTCAGATGAGTATATTAATATGATAAAAAGGATGAATAAATAAAATTAATACTTATTTTTTCTAATTTCAAGAGCACCACTAAATTTAACAAATGTATTACTTGGAATTTTTTTATTAATGATTGCTCCAGCTGAAATAAAACAATTTTCACCAATCTCATTTGGAGAAATAATTGTCGCATTAGCCCCGATTTTAGTTTTTTCACCAATTAAAATTTTATATGATTGCTTTCAATTAGTGTTAGCAATAATAGCTCCAGCACCAAAATATACTTCATCCATTAATGTGGCATCACCAATAAAATTTTTATGACCGATTTTACATCTTACTCCTAAATTGGATCTAACTATTTCACAATGTGGCCCAATCATTGTTTCTGCACCAATATTAACATTTTCTCTAATTAATGAATACTGTCCAATAAAAACATTACTATTGATATTTATATTATTTTCAATAATTGTAAAAGATAGAATTTTGCATCCCTTTTTAATAGTGACATTATCATTTATTTGTACATACGGATAAATAATAACACCTGGCTCTATTTTTACATTATTACCAATCAAATTAGTTTCTGGTTTTATAAATATAACACCATCTTTAATTAACTTTTTTATTTCATTTTCACTATTTTTAAAAATCATATATAATATTATATTAAACATTTTTAAAAAGAGGTAAATATGTCTAACATAAAAAAAGAATTTGATGTTGCTATAATTGGTGGTGGGCCAGCAGGGCTAACAGCTGCTATATATTCACAAAGAGCAAATTTAACTAGTTGTTTTATTGAACAATCTGCTCCAGGAGGGAAAATGGTTAATACAGCTTTTATTGAAAACTATCCTGGATTCAAGAAAGTTGAAGGTCCTTCATTATCATATGAAATGTTTAATCAAGCCTTAGAATTAGGTTCTGAATATATTGGTGATAGTGCAAGACAAATAAAGCAAGATGGTAAATATAAATTAGTAATATTAAAGTCAGGTGAAATAATAAAGGCAAAAACAGTTATTATTGCTATTGGTACAATAAACAGAAAATTAGATATCCCAGGTGAAGAAAGATTAGCTGGTAAAGGTGTATCATATTGTGCTATATGTGACGGAGCTTTTTTTAAAAATGAAAATATTGCAGTTATAGGTGGTGGTAATTCAGCTGTTGAAGAGGCTATTTATTTGAGTACTATTGGTAAACAAGTGTATTTGATTGTTAGAAGAGATCAATTTAGAGCTGATCCCAAAGTAGTTGAACATTTAAAAACAATCAAAAATATCGAAATTATTTACAATTCTATTCCTTTAGAAATTAAAGGAGATAAAAAAGTTGAATCAATTTTAATTAAAAATAACATCAACAATCATGAAAGAGAGATTCCTGTTGCTGCAGTTTTTCCATTTATTGGATTAATCCCATTATCAATTCTAATTGATGATAAAGAATTGAAAAAAACACCAATAGGATTTATAGAAGTAGATAAGGACATGCAAACATCAATAGATGGAATCTATGCAATTGGTGACATTATTGATAAAAAATATCGTCAAATATCAACAGCAATCAATGATGGAACCATTGCTGCCCTATCATGTAAAGACTATATTTCTAATAAATTTTAGGATAATATTGCATTTTTATCATTAATATATTATTATTATTAAATAATAATATAAAGAGTTCTATATGTGAAGCATGGTAAAAATGTTATTCAGATACTCTTTTAAAAATAAAGTAAGTCTGGTTGCTTTATCGATTTTTAACATGCTATCAGTGTTAATTTTTGCTTGTTTAATGTTATTATCTCAAAATCTACAACATGCATATAATAACTTAGTAGAAAATGGTAATTTAAATAATGGTTTAGTTCATGAATTATATAAAACTACTGTTGATAATGATGACCCTAACACTACTATAGATGAAAGTTCATTAACTGGAGATGAAGCAAAAGAAGAAAATAAAAGACAGTTCTTAAATGAATTAAATGAAATTATTGGTAGTCAAAATTATAGAAGATTTAAATCATTGGATTATAATGCATCGACTAGTGGGATTATTTATAAAATAATTGAATCTGATGTTGGTTACACTATAAATAAAGTTGTAATGTATAGTGGTCATAATGTAATTAAATTAAAATATAACTTTACAGATATTATTAACCAAGCAAATTGAGATTTATCATCTGATGATGCAAAAAACGCTAGATTACTATTGCTATCTATTGTAAGAAGGGCTAATTTTAGTGATGGACAAAATGGATATCAAAGTAAATTTAATCAACTATATGATAAGTGTGAATCATCAAATTCAGATCCAAAAACAATTATTGAAAGCATGAAAAAGCCGGGAATATTAGGTGGTGGTGATCCACTTTATAATACTGGCCAAATATTTAAAAGATGATTAACACCAGAAGCTGATAATTATTTGGAATTAAGAGATAAGGTATATCGATTATCTTGTTCTATTGACGACACTACCCCAGTATCTTTTAATATTGATAATTTTTCATCATATTCTGTAGTAGTTCCAGATTATGTTTTAAAAAATCATGACAAACAGTTATTGCCAAATAATCTTTATGAACAATACATTAATTTTATTAATTCAAATTCAATTACTCAAAATGAATTTTCAACATGATTAAAAAGTGTTCCTGATAAATATAAAATTAAGATCGATAATTCAGAGTTGTTACTTATTGGTAGTGGAATATCTCCTGAATTTATGTATCCTGTGTATGATTTTGCCCATACAACCCCTAATCCTAAAACTGAGATTATTTCATACGGTAATGATGGTGCATACAATTTATTATACGATGCAAACAGATCAAGTCCTATTGATAATTATTTAATTATTAAATATGATGGACTTAACCAATCAATGATTAATCAATTAAACACTATAGCAAGAAAATATATGTCTTGGCCATCAAATATTCAAATTGTTTATTTTGCAAATGATACTACTAATATGCTAAGCCCTAGTGGAATAAGATTAAATTTTTTACCACAATTAGTTTCAATGCAAATTACTTTATCAAACATGTTGTCTATATTTATTTTTGTTTTAACTGCAATTATCTTTGTTTTTTCAATCAAAAAATTTATTTATGATAATAGAACACCATTGTCAATTTTAAGAGCGAATGGTTTCAAGAAAAGATGAATAACATGAATGATGCCAATGTTTGCAATTATACCAGCTTTTGGTGGAGGTATTTTAGGTTATTTAATTGCCACATTAACTCAACCAGCATTCATAAGTATTTATGGTAACTTCTGATTAATACCAACTTCAATCACAATCATTAATCCATGAATATTTTTAATATGTTTATTTTTACCTTTTATAGTTATGTCGCTTCTTGCGATTACTTTTACATATTTGACATTAAGAAAAAATACAAAAGAATTAATGTCTGAGTCTTCAAGATTCAAAACTACAAAATTATCAAAAATCATAACTAAAACAGTATCATGAGCACCAGTTATGACTAGATTTAAAGCATCAATCGCTTTTAGTAGTTTATCAAAATTAATTGCTTTAACAATATTATTTTCATTATTATCAGTAGTTACATCATTTACTTGTGCTATAAGTAATAAATTTGAAATTGCAAAAAAAGATACATATTCTACTAAAAAATATAAGTATGCTTTAGATTTTATAACACCAACAATCCAAGGTGGAGCTTATTTAGGTCAATCTAATTTAGATTTAGGAAAACCAATAGTTAATGAAAACAATCAAACATTAAATTTCACAGTTAACGAAGTTGATAGCACATACTCAAAATTACGTGGTCAATCAACTAATGATAATAATTATTACAATAATAATTTATCAATTAATCAATCATTAACTGATAATATTCTTGCTCTTAATGATCTTACTAATGTTACTCAAGTAGGTAATTATTCATTAATGCATATCCCATCAATTAATGATAGTTCATGACAAACAAACGATTTTAATTATTTGAAATATAAAATTCAAACACCTTTTATTGTAGATGCTGAAATTGGAGCATTAGGATTAGTTTCAAACCCATGAAATATTGCAAGAAGTTTGATGCCAGAAAATGCTATTTCTCAAGCAAACAAAACAACAATTGAATTATGAAAGAAAATGTTAAGTGATGATAATAAGTATTTTAATGACAATAATTTAGAACAATACCGATCAAAACTTAGTAGTATTGGTTCAAATAGTTTTAGTAATATTTCATTAAAATTAAAAAATCAACCATTATGAAAAATTATTTCAAAAGATACACATAATAAGGACGGATATGGTTATTTAACATATATAAGTGAAAGTGAAGCAGAAGGTTTAACTGATAATGACAAATTCTATTATGAAAACGGAAATATTGATGATCAAAATTATGATCCTAATAAACCATTAGAAGGGTGATATAAAATTGATAGAAAAGCATTTGCAGGAATAAGTTTTAATAGTCATTTCTTAATTATTGCATCAAAAATTTTATCAATGCAAGAATATCAAGATTATATTTATAAGGTATTATATAATTCAGTTATTTTAGAACAAAGCGATGAAACTTACACAAAAGTTAAATCAAGATTATATGTAAATGATGATATACAAGATATTGAAATTATGGGAATAAAACCAGAGACTAAATTTGTTGAATTATATAATAGACAAAATGAATTAGTTAATAAAAAACTTTCATTAGCTGAAAATGTAGAAAACAAAAATATAGATCAAATCCACAATGTTTATGCAGATTCAATCATGAATGATAAGAATAATTATAAGATAATAATCAATGAATCAGCTGCATATCAATTTAATTTAGAAATAGGATCAAAAATTAAAATTGATCCTAGTGAGGAAGCAACTAGATACAATCCTACTAATGTGCTTAATAATGGAAACATAATCGATTTAACTGATTATAATAATCAAGTTTATGAATTTGAAGTTATTGATATTATTAAAACGTACCAATATCCAGAATTTTATATAAATCAAAGAATTGCAAATCACATCAACAATATGGATTTAAATCCTATTTTATCTCAATCATATTACAATGAATATATTCATGATGACAAATTAGGTAAAGATCTTGGTGTTATATCTTATCAAATCGATCCATGGAATGGTATTTTTTCAAATTCAGAAACAAACAAAAATTTATCGGTTAATACAGTTATTTATTCATCATCAGGATTAGCCCCTGCATCAGATACAATTGGTTATAATTCAGCAACATATAAACTAATTGAAATGTCTCTTAAAGCTAAAAAAACACAATTAACTAATCGAACAAACCAATCTCAATATATTTCAAAAATGGAACTTGCTAAGGCATTAGGTTATTTTGATGAAAATACTTTTAATGTGACAGATGAGACAATGGCAAAATTTGAAAGTGATTTCCCGACTTATACAATTGATGTTGCTAAACAAATTATTGGATTACTTATTGAACAATATGGTAATTCACCATTCCTATCATCAGTTGATAATGCTAGTTATATTTATATGTATGAACAAATCTTTGATAACTTATCTTCATTTGTAATAAATTTATTATTGCTAACTTTAATTATTATTTATACAATATCAATCTTATCAATCATAATTCTTTCAGTTGATTTTATTGGTTCTAGTATTGCATTGTGTGCTATTTTAAAAGCATTAGGTATTTATGATAGAACAAATGCATTCTCATTCTTATCAATGTTTTTCCCAGCTGCAATTATTGGTATTGTATTAAGTATTCCATTCTCTATATTGTTGAATAACGGAATTAAATCATTCTTATATAATTTCAGTTCAATTCTTCTACCATTGTCATACCAATGATGAATTCCATTTGTTTGCTTATTAATTATTGCAACAATTATGGCATTAACAATAGGTTTTGCAATTTGAAAACTTAAACAACAATCATTAACTAAAACTATTTCAGGATTCTAATTATGGTAGAGATAATTGTTAATATAAATGATGAAAATAAGAGAATTGACAACTTTTTATCTAAATATTTTGAGGTTTCTAAACCAATTGTATTTAAATGAATTAGAACTAATAAAGTAAAAGTTAATAGTAAAAAAGTTAAACATGATTACAGATTACAATTATATGATGAAATTAAAGTATTTATAAATATTGAAAAAAATAAAGATCAAGACCTTTGGTTTATTGATTCTAAGATTAAATTAGAAATTCTTTTTGAAGATGAGAATATTATTTTAATAAATAAACCAGTATTAATACCTAGCCAAAATGATAATCATCAAAAAGATAGCATCCAAAAAGCTTTAATAAAATATTTATATGATAGCAATCAATACGATGTGGAAAGTGAAAATCATTTTATTCCATCTATATGTAATCGATTAGATACTAATACATGTGGGATAATTATAGGTGCTAAAAATGCAAAAGCACTTCAAGCAATGAATTTTATATTAAAAAATCATGAAATAATTAAAAAATATAAATGTTTAGTTATTGGGAATATAGAACCAGAACAAAATACATTAATTCATTATCACTATAAAGATCAAAATAAAAATTTAGTATATATTAGTGATGAACACAAAAAAGGATATAAACAGATTATTACTAAGTATAAAAAAGAAAAATTTGATGGTAAATACTCACTTTTAGATGTAGAACTTATTACTGGTAGAACACATCAAATAAGAGCACATTTTAATCATATAGGATATCCACTAGTTGGTGAAACAAAATATAAAACAAAACACACTAATATTGATAAAAGATTTAAATACCAAGCACTAGTTAGTTACTATTTAGAATTTAAAATTAATGATAAACAAAATTATTTATATTATCTAAATAATAAAGTTTTTAAACTAAACAAGTTTTGATTTATTGATTTGTTAAATGATTAATATGTTTAAAATAAGTAGTAATTTAGCATTAACAAAGCATTTAAAAATAATTAATAATATTATTAACATTATATGTGATATAATTTTTTAGTATTATATTATATATAGATATATAAAGAGGAATATATGAAAAGAACGTTTCAACCAAATAAAAAGAAAAGAGCAAAAACACATGGGTTTAGATCAAAACAAAAAACTCCAGGTGGGAGAAAGCTTTTAAAAAGAAGAAGACTTAAAGGCAGACATAAACTAACAGTTTCTGATGAAAGAAGATAATTTTGAAGAAAGATAATAGAATCTTAAAAAACAGAGATTTTTCTTTAATTATTAAAAATGGCAAGAAATTTCACACATCTAATTTATCATTCTATTATCTAAAAAATAATCAAAATAATTTTCGTATAGGAATTTCTGTATCTAAAAAAGTTTCAAAGTTAGCAGTTAAAAGAAATAAGATTAAAAGACAAATATCTGCACTTATGAGCAATATGTATGACAAAAACATTTTTTTAGATATTGTAATAATTGTTAAACATAGTTGTTCAAATTATTTATTCGAAGATTTAAAAAATAATATAGACAAATTTATCAAACATATTAAGTAATTATGAAAGGAGGTAGATGATGTCAAAGGGTTCAAATAATTATTCAAAAATAATCATGCCATCATTTGCCTCTGATGCAATGAATGGTGGTAAAGGTACTGCTAAATGAAAGAAGTATCTAAAACTTGTTTGAAAGTTTGTAAAAATATTATTGTACATTTTTTTATTTGCAATGGGTTTATATGGTTGTGGTCAATCAATGTTTCAGTATGATGTTGCAACCTCAACAAACATGGGAAATGGGTTGGAAATTGGATTTAATCCTGGTGAAACAGGTGATCCATTTTTTGATTTAATTCCTTCTTCTACTGGTAATTTTTATCCATATAGTGATTGGACGATGGCATATGGTCCCTTTTATGCACTATTTGTTTGGCCATTTGCAAGGTTATTATTACTTTTCATGAATGCCACTAAATCTTTACCATTAGGGTTAAGTGGTTTGTTTGGTATTTTAATCATTTTAATTATCATTAGATTAATTACAGGTTTTATTTCAGTTAGATCAACATTTCAAATGGAGCGGATGAATGAAATACAAGGAAAGGTCGCTGAAATAAATGCTAAATATAAAGATGCAAAAGATATGCAATCCCGTACAAAAAAACAACAAGAAACTCAGGCGCTCTATAAAAAGTATAATGTCAAACCTTTTGCAGCTTTTGAACAAATATTTATTACATTACCTATTTTCTTAATTATATATCGGGTAATCACGATTGTTCGTCCTTTAAAGGCTGAAATTTTATTTGATATATGAGATTTAGGATTAACTCCATTGAATCAAATTTTCTCAAATTTTACAGGTAGTGCAACTGAAGCAACTGCAGGATGACCTTATATTTTCTTCTTAATAATTGTTATTCCAACACAATTCCTATCACAGCGAATACCACAAAAATTATCAAGAATTAGATCGAGAAATGCAAGAACAGTTGGTGACAGTAATAACAAAGCTTTAAAACGTAACAAAAATATGTCTTTATTTATGAATATTTTTATGGCTATTATTGCTACAGTTTCTGCTACTGGTATTGGTTTATATTGATTCTTCTCATCACTTATTTCATTATTACAATCATACATTATCCATGTTATTATAATGAAACGAAGAAAATCAAAATCTAATTTAGATTCTAAATTATCAAAACTTGGTATTAATTAATGCAAAATAATGATTTAAAAAAATATTTAGAATCCCAAAATTTTGTTCCATCAAAAAAAATGGGTCAAAATTTTTTGATTAATAAAAATACACAACTAAAATTAATTGAATCAGTTAGTTTAAAGTCAGATGATAATGTATTAGAAATTGGTCCAGGATTAGGTGCTATTACTCAACATTTATTAAATAAAACTAGAAATGTATTAGCTATTGAATTAGATAAAAGATTATATTCTTTTTTAAAGGATAATTATCCAACATTAATATTGATAAATGATGATGTTTTAAGGTTTGATATTGATAAAAAATTAGAAGAAATGAATTGAAATAATGTTAAGGTAGTTGCAAATTTACCTTATAGTATAAGTAGCCTTATCATTTTAAAATTAATTAAGTCACCTTATATTAATGAGATTAATATTTTAGTACAAAAAGAAATGGCACAAAGATTACTTGCAAAAGTTAATACAAAAAATTATAATGCTTTCACAATATTGGTAAGTTTGTATGCTAATATAGAGTGTTTGGTTAATGTGTCCCAAAAAGATTTTTTACCCCAACCAAAAGTTGATTCACAATTCATCAGATTAAAACTTCTAGACTATCCTAGAATTGATCTTGATAATTTTAGTAAATTTTTAAAATTATGTTTTTTATCTAGAAGAAAAAAACTTACTAATAATTTAAACAAAAAATACCCTTTAGAAAAAATTCATTATGTACTAAAAGAACTTGATATTGATTTAAATACAAGACCAGAAAATTTAACAAAAGAACAGTTTATGCTATTATATGAGCAATTGGAGAATAATAATGATTAAATCATATGCAAAAGTAAATCTTGGGTTATCAATTTTTCCATTAAAATATAAACAACAAAAACACCAGCTTAAATCACTATTTATTAAGATTAAGGATTATTATGATGAAATTTATATAAATAATTCAAATCAATTACAAGTTAAATACTTATCACAAAATCAAGAGATTATAATTGAAAATGATATAGTTAGTAAAGCAATTATCTATTTAAACAAAAGATTTAACTTGCAGATCAAAGATAATATTCTAATTATTAAGCATATACCTCAACAAGCAGGATTAGGCGGTTCAAGTTCTAATGCTGGTTATATAATTAAATTTTATGCAGAAAAATACAACTTAAGATTGACATATTTTGACTACTTAGATATAGCTATTAATATTGGTAGTGATGTTAACTTTTTTATTTTTGATTATGATATGGCAATTGTAAGTGGATTTGGAAATATTATAGACCCAGTATTTAAACCAATTCCAAACTTTGAAATTGTTTCTACACCATATAGATGTAGTACTGAAAAAATTTTTAAAGAATTCGATAAATTCAATAATAACTTATTACTATCAAATGATTTTAATCAAATAATTCACAATTTATCTAATCTTAATAATTGTATAATTATAAATGATTTAGAGAAAGCTGCTTTTAGCATTAATCCAAAATTAAAAAAGTATAAAAAAGACAATACTTTAATGACAGGAAGTGGCTCTTATTTTATAAAATGAAAGGATAGTTATGAAGGTTAGAACTAGATATGCTCCAAGTCCTACTGGATATTTTCATATAGGTGGTGCTAGAACTGCACTATTTAATTATTTATTTGCAAAACATTATGATGGTGAATTTATTGTAAGAATTGAAGATACTGATACAGAGAGAAACGTTGAAAATGGTGCTGAATCACAATTAGAAAATATTTCATGAATGCAATTTGAGCCTGATGAATCTTTATTAAAACCTGGTAAATATGGCCCATATTTACAAACACAAAAACTTAAAAGATATGAAGAACTTGCTAATAAATTATTACAAGAAAAAAAAGCATATCGTTGTTTCTGTTCTAAGCATGAACTAGAAGAACAAAGAAATATTGCTGAAGCTAATCACCAGACACCAAAATATAATAGAAGATGTTTATATCTTTCAGATCTTGAGATTAAAGATAAAATTGACAAAGGTTATGAATATGTAATTAGATTAAAAATCGATGATAAAAGAGATTATGAATGAAATGATTTAATAAGAGGGAAAATTTCAATTAATGGTGATGCATTAACTGATCCAGTAATTTTAAAATCTAATAAAATAGCTATGTATAATTTTGCTGTAGTAATTGATGATTATGATATGGATATTAGTCATGTTTTAAGAGGAGAAGAACATATCTCAAATACACCATATCAAATTGCAATTAAAGAAGCTTTGGGATTTAATAATAAAGATATAAAATATGGTCATTTATCTATAATAGTTAATGATCAAGGCAAAAAATTATCAAAAAGAGATACAACACTTAAACAATTTATTAGTGATTATCGCGAAATGGGATATTTACCACAAGCAATAGATAATTTTTTATGCTTATTAGGATGAACACCAAGTGACAATAAGGAATTAATGAATTTAAATGAAATGATAGCTAAATTTGATTTAAATGATGTTAGTAAATCACCTGCAAAATTTGATGTTGATAAAATGAATTGAGTTTCTAATAATCACTTTAAATTAATGGATATTGATGAATATTATAAATTTGTAAAACCTTTTGTAAAATCAAAAAATATAATTTATAAAAAACATGAAAAAGATGTTTTGTTGTTATTAAAACCCCAAATCAGTTATGCTATGCAAATTGATGATTTAATTGAAGATCTTTTTGGTGTTAAATCTAAAATTGATTCTGAAACAAAAAAAGAAGTAATTGAACTTATCGACTATATTAAATTAATCAAACCACTTCTTATTAAATATTTAAAATCAAAAAATTTAAAATCAGAGCAGGAAGCAAAAGACTTAATTAATTATATAAAAACAGAGACAGCATTAAAAGGTAAAGAGTTATTTATGTCTATTAGAATATTATGTACAGGTCAAATGCATGGACCTGAGTTAGCAAAAACCTTATTTTTATTAGGTAATGATAACATTTTGAAAAACGTTGAATTAATTGAAAAGGAAATCTTTTAATGACAAAATTTATCAAAGATCCTATACATGGAGAAATAGAAATTCCTAAAGAATATTTATTTATAGATGAATTAATTAATACAAAAGAAATGAAACGTTTAAAAAATATTTATCAACTTGGAGAATGCTTTAATGTTTTTTTTGGAGCTGTACACACAAGATTTAATCATTCATTGGGTGTGTATAATAATGCAAAAAATTTTATTGAAGCATTTTCAAAGAAAATTCCAGAACAAGATAAAAAAATTATTTTAGCAGCAGCTTTATTACATGATATTGGCCATGGTCCTAGAAGCCATTGTTTTGAAGAATGAACTAATCATAATCATGAATTAATGACCAATAAAATAATTTTAGATATTAGTTCTGATGTTAATAAAGTCTTGATTAATAATAACATTGATCCAAACAAGGTTGTTAGTATCATTAATCATAATCATCCAAAAAAATTCTACTATCAAATAGTTTCTAGTCAGATAGATGCTGACCGACTTGATTACTTATTAAGAGATAGTTATTTTACAGGAGCATCTTATGGTAGTATAGATTCTGGAATTTTGTTTAAATGAGTTGATGTATACAATGATGAAATTGTATTTGATAAGAAAGCCACTGGATTAATAGAGGATTTATTATTTTCAAGGGCACAAATGTTCAAACAGATATATACAAATAAAAAAGTTTTAGTTTATCAATGCCTTTTAAATAAAATGTTTATTAGATATAAGCAACTTCATCAAGAAGGATTTAGTTTTGCTGATAAATTTAATTTATATTATTTACTTGATCCATATCTTAAGAATAAACAATGAGATGTTGATTTATTTTTAGAGTTAGATGATAATAAGTTAAATTTAATTATTAACTCATGAAGTAATGAAAACGACAAAATCTTAAAAGAATTATCAAGCAACTATTTAATTAAAAATAATTTTAAATGTAGTAGTGAACCACCAAAAACTGTGCCTAAGCAATCTCTTTTTTACCAAGAATTGAATTACAATTTTACATTTTATAATCCAAAAGAAAAAATTATGATTAAAACAAAACAAGGAATCTTTGAAATTAATAAGCTTAAAAATGAAACATCATTACTAATTAATGAAAATAAATTTAATTATAAATTTTATTTTTATAAATAATTAATTTTTTGTATATTTTTAGTTTCAAAATTTTGTAAAATATTATGTATGAAAAATAATCATAGAAATGAAAATTATTTCACAAGAAAAAGAATTATATTATTTACTTTTTTAACAATTCTAATTTTGGTATTCATAGTTTTGTTTTCAAAATTTGTATTAGATATAGATTTTAATACTTTAGGAAAATTAGTAAGTAGTTCTATTAAAAATAAAGAATCATTATTATGATTTTTTTTGCTATTTATTTTCCCTATATGATCTTCTTTTTGAAGATGTTATATGTTTAAGATTAAACTCAAAGAGGACAACATTTTTGTTAAATGATATGATTGATTATCTTTTGGCTTTATGGGAACTTTTATTAATTCAATAACACCATTTGCAATGGGTTGTGAACCATACAACATATTTTGATTAAAATCTAAGGGTGTTTCATTAAGAAGGGCTACCATTATTGTCTCATCAACATTTATATTTGGATCTTTTTCTCAAATCTTAATTACTTGACCATCGTATTTTTATATTACTTCTTTATATCCGTTACTATCATATGACATTGCATGAAAAACATCTTTTTGATTAGCAACAGCAGGATTATTTATTGATTTAATATCTATCGCTTTCTTTTGAACATTAAGTTATAGTAGAAGAGTTCATTATTTTATTAATTTTATTTTAAATTGATTTAAGAAGAAATTTAAGATGAAATATAAAACAAAAGATGAAATTAAAAATGAATTTATTTCAAATGCAGTATTTAAAAGGGAATTTTTAAATGAGTTAAAAAAGATAAAACACACAATTATATTATTATTAGGAAATCTTCTCTGAAATATTTTTTACTATATCTCTTTATTCTTTTCTTTTAAATTTTTATATACAAACACATCAATTGACTTTTGGCAATTATTCAATTATGTCAATATATCTGTAACAGCTAATAATTTCATTCCAATACCAGGCGCAGAAGGGACCTTACAACTGTTGTTAAGTGTATTTTTAAATAAATCAGATGTTTTCGCTGATTCATCATCTATTTCAAGCGCAATATTTATTTGAAGATTATTCTCTTCATATATTCCAACATTAATGGGAATATTAACTATTGGAATAAGTATTTATTTATCTATAAAAAATAGTTATTTACTAAGCGATAAGAGTAATAAAAAATTAATTAAGGAAAAATTTTCCAAAAACCCTAGTATATTAGTATTAATTCAACAAGGGATAGAAGTAAAAAATATTGATAAGCAAACATATAAAAATATTAAACTTTTAAATATCAAAACTAATACAAGAATTAATGAATTATTAATGTGATCAAAAAAATATGATTATTTTATTATTTTTAATAAAGATACGATTCTTCATCACAGATATTTCGAACAGGCATTAATAAATTCTGATCCAAATTTTGATTTATCATTCTTGCCATATACAGAAATTAAAAAATTCTTATTTTTTAAATTATTAAAAGATGTATGGTGTAAATCTGTTAAAAATAAAAATAATTTTATCTATTCAAATAATATTGAATTAAATAATGTTTTAATAAATTCAAGTTATTTTTATAATTGTATTAATAAATCATTGATTAATGAAATTTATAATTCTGAATGATTAATTTATTGATTATTTTATAAGGCTAAAAATATATCAATGAATAAAAAAATATTTTCATATGTTCTAAATAATAAGAATAAAACAATATGTTTTAATAGTTTAAATCAATTTAATAGATTAATTAATAATAAAGATGATGATTTTAGATTATATTGTTTATTATCAACTCAACTTAAACTAAAAACAAAATAATTATTTTTGAATAATTACTATATTATCCCCTTCAATTATATTGCCTAAAATATTTAAATTTTTAAAATATGGAGAGTTTTTATCAAGTATTAAATAATCAACAGGTAATGAAGTAGCAATAATTGAATTTAATAAACTTGTAACATCATTAATAGTTAAATCATTTAAACCTTTATTATTGATTTTACAATTATAGAAATTTAACCTATTGTAACATCAATATCTATTGTCTGTAATACTATAAGAACTATACATATCTTTAACAAAATTTACAGTTAAATTGTTTAGTTTGTTTAAATACATTGATGCCATATTATCAGATGCAAAAGTCTTTCCATTACCGCTTTTATTAATATTATCAAGTAAATTAATATCATTAGATGTGAATAAATTTGAGTTTGTTTTTACATTTTTGGAAAATGAAATCAATTCTATTTTATATGGAAAATTTATACATTGCGAATATATTATAGGAACAAAACTTCCTATTACTGTTATTAAATAAGCAAGTGGTAAAAATATCTTTCTTTTTGCACAACAAAAAGATAAAAATTTATTGTTTCATGTTTTATTTTTTAGTAAATAGAATAAATAGTATAATGACATAAATATTATGCAAATACTTGATTCTGGTAATGGCAACGCTATTGAAGAATAGGTTATACGTCAAATTGAAGCATTATCACTTTTTGTTATGAATAGCAAACAACTTATAATGGCACTAACAAATGTTGTTAAATATCATAAGTAATGCATTTGCTTTTTTTTATATTTAAATGAAATAAATGTTGATAATAAACCAAATATAATTGATGTAATAATCATCATTGTAATATCATAGAATTCATTGTGTTTGTAACTTATTCCAAAATATAACAATAATATAATTATACTTACTCATAACATTACATTCATGATTGTTATGAATCATAATTTGTTTTTAAGAAATTTATGATAAAAACAAAATTCAGAAAGTTTAGAACTTAAGTGCTTCGATTTATATAATATTATAAAAGTCATGAAAGTGATTGAAAATAAAGCAATAAAGATTAATGAAAATATTTTAGTTGCATTAATAGAAAATGATAATGGTAGAGTAGGACCACATGTTATTAATGATAAAGATGCAATAGCAATAATTATAAATAAATTTTTCATGCTCTTATATAAGAAAAAGTAAATGACTAATGAAACACTAATGATCATTGTAAGGATGTTACCTGTTATACTAAAAAATTGCGATAATAATAACATGAAAGGAATTGAAAATATATTTTTATTCAATAATAATAAAATTACCAATACTATTAAGTTTGCTTGAATATACATATTTCCAGAAATAGTAGTAGGAATAAAGTAAATTGAAAGTAGACAAGTTATTGTAAAAATAAATAATTTTGATAATTGATTAAGTCAATTTTTATGAATAACATTATTAATAAAATCATTTAAAATTGATGATAGTACTAAATAAAAGATTAATGGTGTGAATAAATTATAAAAACTAGCAATATCATAATAATTTGACATTGTAGCATAAAAATAAAAACTAGTTGAATATCTATACGGATCATTAAAGTTTGGTAGAACTGAATTCATATAATAATTGGAAGATAGGTTTAAATATAATCCAGTGTCAGAAAAATTATTTTTTATAAATAAGATAAATATTAGAAATATTAGTGAGAAAATAGAAAATAATGATAATCTCCAAAAAATATTAATGAATATTTGTTTTGTTATTTGTTTTCTTTTTTTATAAATAATGATGAGCAATGCAATAAGTGAGCATAAACTAAAAATAGCAACAAATGTTATATTAATCAATCTTAATACAATAAAATCAATATTAAAAAATTGCAATATAAAAGAATCAAGAAGATGTACTCCACCTATTAAACTTAAAATAAATAATGAAAGAGAAATTTTTTTATTGTTCAATACATTTATAAAATCTACTATTATGAATGACAAAAATGTAATTAAAATTAAATAAATTAACATAAATAAATTATACATCTTTTGTATAATATACATATGAAAAAAGTTCTATTTATAAGTTTAGCTCCATATACAACAATCGGAGGTACGCAAAATTATAATTATAAATTAATGAAAATATTCAAAAAACTAAATTGGGATATAACTGAATATAATTGTAATTTAGGAATTGATAAAATAAATAAACCTGAATTAAAAGGGGTTAGAGTTATTAATAATAAATCAATTTTAACACCAGCTAAGAATAGGTTTTTAGAAGGAAGAAAATTTATGAGACAAGTAAAATCTTCCAACGAGGATATTAAGGAGCTTATTGGTAATAAATATGATCTAATTATAGATTCTAGACAACATCCATATTATTGAAAAAAACAATGGGGGAATGATTTTGCTTTAGATGATAACACAATATGAGTGCAACATTTTTGTACGGACCTATATGATGGAGGTTGCATTTCTAAAAATATAATTGAGAAAATATGTATATATTTTTATACAAATAAGATGAATAAAAATCGTTACAATGTTTTATATTCACATAAAAATCTTGTATTATTTGACAAATATAATTATGAATCATTAGATAAATCAAGATTTAAAATAAAACCAAATATTAATTTTATTAATCTGAGTTCATATGAAAGTAAATATATTCAAAAAGAGTCAAATAGAAAATTACATAGAGATATAGATTTTTTATATGTCGGGAGAATAAATCAAGTTCAAAAAAACATTAATTTTGTTAATGATGTTTTTAAAAATTCGTCCTTATATTTAACAATGATTGGATCAGGGGATAATAAATATATTGATAAAGTTAAGAAAAATAATAATATTAATTATATTGGTAGTAAAAATCCAACTGAATTACCTGAATATTATAGCCGTTCAAAATTTTTGTTTATTCCATCAAATTATGAAGGATTCCCATTTACAATTGTAGAAGCATTATCTCATGGTTGCATCCCAATTATTTTAGACACATATGATTCAGCAAAATTTTTTAAAAAAATAGGATATATTTTTGATAAGAATATAAAACCAAAACAAATGAGAAAGGAGCTTGAAACAATTCTCAGTTTATATAAAAGTAACAATTCAAAAAATGCTTATAAATTTGCATTAAAATACTTAACTAACGAAGAGTTTGAAAAAAAATGAATTGAAATTATTTTAAAATATAATAATTAATATGCAAACTAGTTTTAAAGATAATAGATATAAAGAAGAAACATGATATGTAAAAAAATCTCCTAATGGAATTCCTACATATTTAGTTTCCCCAAGAAATAATAAGAAATCTAATACCCTACTTTTATTTATACCTGGATTAAATGGTAATGGATCAATGATTAAATATTTTAATTATCCATACTTTGATAATATGTATTTATTTTCCTTTGATCAAAGAGCACAAGGTTTCAATACAAATAAACCATCAAGATTTTACAAAAAGTATTTAAAAGATTTGAATTATTTAATTGATGAAATTAAAATAAGATATCCACACATTAATAACATTTATTTATGTGGTGAATCTTGAGGTTCAACTTTATCATTTCTTTTCCATAAATACTATTTTCAAAAAATTAATGGTGTTATTGGATGAAATATGCCATATAAAGTAGTTGATCTTAGTCCTAAAAAAGGATGAAATAAATTTTCTAGTTCAATGAAAACATTATTAACATTCCTAACATCCATTGATACATATGATGATGCACCAATGGCTAGTGAATTGACGAATAATAAAGTTTTGTTAAGAATTATTAAATCAATAAAAAGACCAAAATTAAGTAATAAAGTTATTTTGGCAGCTTGAAGAAGTTTTAAAAAATCATGAAAATATATTTCTAAAAATAATTTTAATTACTTATATATTCAATCTTTAGAAGATGCAATGATAACCTTAAAAAAGGTTAATCATGAAGCAATGCATAATGACAAGATAATTATTTTTAAAAAAGGATACCATTTATTAACTTTTGATAATAATGTATCAGATAAATTATTTAAAATAATATATAAATTTATAAAAATAAAACCAAATAATTAATATAATTATCTATATACAAATTTATCCCTATGAATAATCAACCACTAGTATCAATTTTAATTGCATGTTATAATGGACAAAAATATATTAATACGTGTTTAGAAACATGTATATCTCAATCATATCCAAATCTTGATATTTTAATTATAAATGATGGGTCAAATGATGAATCTCTAAATATTTTAAAAAAATGAGAATCAATTGACAAAAGAATAAGAGTTATCAGCCAAAAAAATGTTGGCTTAGGTGAAACAAGAAATAGATTAATAAAAAATTGCAAAGGCACATATTTTACATTTGTTGATATAGATGATACCATTCCCAATAATGCCATTGAATTATTAGTAAAAAATACAGATAATAATAAAAATGATGTTGTTGCTGCTAGATCAAAATTAATTTACAAAAATAATTCTCTTTCTTTTCCATTTATACCATCTTGAAGATGAGTGAGAAATATGACTAAAGGTCACTATGTAAAATCTAATTTATGTACACCGTGAGGATGTTTAATCAAAACATCTTATTTCAGGTCGTTAAATATTAATTTTATTCCAGGAAAGATATTCGAAGATATTGGGGTAATGACATATGTTTTTTTAAAAAGTAAAAATTTTAAATTTATTAAAGATGTTGTCTATAATTACCATAAGCATAAAAAAGATAAATTCAATGAAAAACAATTATCTTCATTTCATACAATGTGTTATAAAAAAAATGATGATGTATACTATCAAACATATCAGTTATTTAACTATTTAAGTTCAGATAAAAATTATAATACAAAAGCTTTTAAAAGATATGTAAATGGTATTTTATTTCAAATAATTCCATTAAATATTTTTTTAACTAAAAATTTAACTAATAATAAATATTTTCAATATATACTGAGATACAATATGAACAAATTATTAAATGATTTTCAAATTAGACCAAAATATAGCAAAACACCATGAAAATCCCTTGCCTTTCTTTATATATATATGAAAAATTTTAATGTCTATTCAAAGAAAGATAAATTTAGCGATAAATTGGTTTATGGTTCATATACAAATATGATACACAATAATAAATATCAAATTATTCCTAGTAGTTTAGAGTATCCATTATACCCAAGAAAAAATAAAATATATGAATTACCTGTGGAACAAGTTTCAAATAATACTTTACCGCTTAATTTAAATAAAATTAACATTGCACTAACAATAAAAAAATATGATAAGCAAATAATTGAAAAAGCATTTAATATTATTTATAAAATGAACACTATCCCGTTTGCTTCTATTACTTGCAAATTATTAGATCATGAAGTTGATTGAATTTTATCAAAATGTATAGGAATTAATATTCACTTGAATGAAGATAATTATACTCATTATTATAAGATAATTGATTCACTTACAAAAGATCCAAAAATTAAAAAAATTATATATATTACTGTTAAAAATTTAAATGATATTTCAAATGAATTATTAAATAAAGTATCAGGGGTATTTATATATGAAGACTTTTAGTATTATTATACCGGCATATAATTCAGCAAAATTTATTGATAATTGTTTGTTATCAATTATTAATCAAAATTATGATTTAAACAAAATTGAAGTATTTGTTATAGATGATGGCTCAAGTGATTCAACTAATGAAGTTGTATCAAAATATAAAAATTATAAATTTATTAAATATATAAAAAAACAAAACAGTCAATGAGGTGGAGTAATAAATTATGCTAAAGAAAATAAATTAGTAAACAATGATTATGTTATGGTATTAGATTCTGATGATATGCTTTCTAAAAATGCATTATACATTGTCAATAAATATTGTGATAATCATGATACATTTGTTGGTTCATTTAGAAAATTTGATGGTAATAAATTTAGAAAAAAAGTTTTTCCCTATTGATTTATAACAAAAAGAGTTATTAAAAATTATTCTCAAAAAAATTCACCTTTTTGCTTACCTCTTCCTTATTTTTTTAAAAAAGAAATATTTTATAGAACAAAGAACTTAAAAGAAGGAGTTGCTTATCAAGATCCAGATTTTATTTCTCAAATAATGAATTTATCGAAATCCATAAAATTTACATGAAAAGTAACAGGTTACTATTATTATAATAGACAAGGTAATTCAATTTCTCAATCTTGAGATGATAAAAGATTTAATGCAGAACTACATGCTTGTTTAAAATGCATTGAAAATAATGCGCCTGAAATAATATCGTATCGTCTAAATTTAAAAGAATTTTACAACCAATGCATGTTAAATAATATAAAATTTGAAATTGCAAGGAAAATGCATTTTAATTGGTATCCAATATATTTAAGGCCATTTTATTTTCTTATTCATTTTTTAAAATATAAAAAACTTTTTATTCTTAAGCAAAAATAAATTAAAAGAAATATTAATTCTTTCTCAAAAAAGTTGTAGAATAATTTCATTATGAAATTTTTAGATAGATTTGAAAAAGTACCACTTGGATGTGGTGGGGTTGCATTAGGGTTTTTTGGAATTACTAATGCACTTATATTATTATTATCATTTATTAAAACAGGTGTGTATGATATTGGAACTGTATCATTTAATTCTATAGATTTTAGATATATTCCAGTGATAATAAGTGGAATATTATTGATTTGTTTATTATTTAAAAACATTATTCATTGAAAAGTTTTCCATCAAGAATCAAAACATAATTTATTTTCTTCATTTATTCCAACGATTTTTATGACATTAATGTTGTTTGCTGGGTGAATAGCATCATACAATAATTCTGTTGCTCATTATATAGGTGCTATTCTATGGTACATAATGGTTATTTTACATTACTTATTTTTATTTTATTTTTTCTATCATATTTTATTAAAACATGATTGAAAAAATGATACTTTTTATAGTTCATGATATGTACCTCCTATAGGAATGGTTGTATCATGTACAGTGTTTAATGATATATATAACACAGGATTAGTACCAATTGAATTATTTTATTTTATATGATTTACTGGATTTATATTTTTATTAATAATGTCACCCGTTGTTATTTATAAAACTATCTTCTTTGATAATTATAAAAAAGAAGAATTAGGGGTATTAGGAATATTTGCAGCTCCTAGTAGTCTAGTTTTATCAGGTTATTTAAATATATTTGGTAATGGTCATCATTATTTTTTAGATCAAAATTCATTTTATGGTTTATTTTTGTTTCAATTAGTTTTATCTATGGCTACTACATTTATTTTATATATTATGTTGTTTAAAATAGTTTTGCATAGATTCAATCCAAGTTGAGCTGCTCTTACTTTCCCGTTTGCGATTAGTACAACTGCAACCTTTTTAAGCGCAAGAGAAATGTATTTAATAGATTCGCCATTTTTTGAATATTTAAAAATTGTTTCAATTATAAAATTATCTTTTTCATTGTTGTTAATAAGTTATATTGCAATAAGATATTATATTTTATTGTCTAGGATTATAATAATAGGTAATACTTTAAAAAAGTAGATAATAAAGATTATATGAGCAAAAATGTTGTAATAGTTGGAGCGGGATTAGCAGGATGTTGTGCAGCTAGAATATTAGCTGACAATGGCTATACCGTATCTTTATATGAAAAAAATAATCATATAGGAGGTAATCTCTATGATTATTATGATGAACATGGTGTATTAATTCATAAGTATGGACCACATATTTTTCATACATCATATGAAAATGTATGATCATTTGTTAATAGATTTGCTAAATTCAATAATTTTATTAATGAAGTTCTAGTTAATGTTGATAATAAATTAATAGAATTACCAATTAATTTAAATAGTATTGAGTCATTATTTGGTGATGAATCATGAATTCTTATTAATGAAATAAACAAAGAATGTAAAGATATTGAATCTATTAGTATCAAGGATTTAATGGATAGAATTAAAAAACCTGAAGCAAAAAAAATGTTGCAATATATATTTGATAATGTCTATGCAAATTACACCTCTAAAATGTGAGGAATAGATATTAAGAACATTGATCCTAACATTATCTCAAGAGTAAAAATTAATCTTAATAGAATTTGAAACTATTTTGCACAAGATAAATATCAAGGACTGCCAATTAATGGATATACTGAAATGTTAAAAAATATGATAGATCATAGCAATATTAATCTTTATTTAAATGATGATGTAACCAACAAAATATCATTTGAAGATGAATTAATATATCTTAATAATGAAGCTCCTGACATATTCATATATTCTGGACAAATTGATAGTTTATTTAACTTTTGTTTTGGTGAATTAGAATATCGTTCATTAGACATTGTGTTTGAGACATATAATATTGACTCATTTCAAAATACAGCTGTTGTGAATTATCCAAGTGATAAATACATGACAAGAATTACAGAATATAAAAAAATGACTTTACAAAATATTGAAAACATAACTACCATTTCAAAGGAATTTCCAGGGAAGTACGATAAACTATCTAGTCGATTTAATATCCCATTTTATCCAATTAATGACAAAAATAATAATGAGATATTAAATAAATATCAAGAACAAGCAAGTAAAATAAAGAATCTTATTCTATTAGGAAGATTAGCTCAATATAAATATTTTGATATGGACGATGTTATTTTTCATTGCTTTAGTATTTTAGATAAATTTATAAAACAATAATAATGTATTTAAATCTAAAAAATGTTAATTATAGATAAATAATAGCACTTTAAATTTCATTATAATTTTGTGTTGATTAATTTAAAGAAAGACATTTTATTATGATATATTTTATATATGCTTTTTAATGAAATATGAAAAAATAGAAAAATTATATATAGATTGTCTTTGATTGATATGCGTTCTACTTTTAAAGCATCAATCCTTGCTTACTTTTGGGTATTTGTAAGTCCATTATTAATGATTGCAGTATATTTATTTTCATTTTTTGCAAGTAATAACTTTGAAATGGATATTGCTTTACCATCATATACTGCTAGTGATTTTAGTTCTACAGCTGTTTTTGAAAATTATTCAAGACTTGGATGATTAATTGTTGGTGTAGTGATATGATCATATGTAGGTAATGTAGTGATGTATGGTGCTAATTCAACAAGACAATATTCTTGGCTAGTATCAAAAGTAGGTTCACCCATTTCATCTCCACCAATGATTACAGTGCTATCTAAAACATATGTTGGTATTATTACAATAATAGCGTCTTGATTTATTTACATGATAATTGCTGGATGTATGGGATATAAAGTTATAGATTTAAATATTCTTCAACTACCTTTTATGTTGATATTATTGTTTCTTTTTATGTCACTATGATCATTAATATTATCTCCATTTGCTGCAATTTCAAAAGATATTTATAATATTGTTGCCATATTACCAATGTTATTACAATGAGTTTCTGGAGTTTTTTTACCTTTGTCTAAAGATAATATGAATAATGCTTTAGGAATTATATTTAGAATTAATCCTTTTAATTTTTTAATTGATAACGTAAGAGGTTCTATTATTGGAAACCAATTTTTTTGAAATGATTATATTTCATTTTTTAGTTTTATAGGTTTCTTTGTGTTATTTATAATTTTAGCTTTAATAATTAATAAAAGAGCAAAGAGAGTAGTAGTAGATTTGGTGTAGTATGAAAGAAAAAAAGATTGATATAGAAATAACTAATGTTACAAAAAAATATTCAAAGTGTGTAAATGATTTTCAAAGATTAGTTTCATTAATTTGACCTTGATCTAAATATGGATCAAGTACAGTATTAGATAATATTTCATTTAAAATATATCAAGGTGAAAAAGTTGCCTTAGTAGGTAAGAATGGTTGTGGTAAATCAACATTATTAAAAATTATTTCTAATATTACTATTCCAAATTCAGGTAAGGTAAAAGTTAATAGAAGAGTTTCAACTTTACTTGAAGTAACCGCTGGAATGCATCTTGAATTTAGTGGTGTTGAAAATTTATATACTAGAGCAACATTATTAGGACTTAGTAAGAAACAAATTAAACCAATAGAAAGAGATGTCTTTGAATTTGCAGAAATTCCAGAACACTTATGAAATCAACAAATAAAAAGGTATTCTTCAGGAATGATTACCAAACTTGGTTTTGCAATTAATTTAATGTGTTATCCAGAAATTCTTATTTTAGATGAAGCATTAGCTGTTGGTGATATCGGTTTTAAATTAAAAGTAGAAAAAGCAATTAAAGAAGTTTCTAAAAAAGATAACATGACATTATTATTTGTTAGCCACGATGAAAGTATTGTCAAAGATTTATGTAATAGAGCTATCTACATAAAAGACGGAAAGATTAGAAAAGACGGAAATGTTAAGGAAGTTTTTAAAATATATAATCAAGATGTTAAAAAGGCTAATAAATAAGTTAATCAAGGTTTATTTTAAATTTTTATTAGTTTTTAAATTTCTTCTCTTATATGTTATTTTTATTTTCATCTTTATAAACAATCAAAATAAGAAAATATTTATTAATAAGTGTACAATCATACCTGTTCCAAACATTATACATATACTTTCTAGTGTCGGTTTTCAAATTCCAGTTTTTCATAATATATAATATATTGGATAAACTGTTAAGTTCACAAATAAACTTTGAATACAATACAAATTTATTTTTCCTTGGTTAATAAAAATTGAGTCAATAATAGAAGCGTATGAAAGTAATATATAAAATGGCATTAATATTAATACTATATGAGCAACATATTTATAATCATAATGTATATTCATCACATTTTTTATGAATAAAGGATTTAAAGGGATACATGCTATTCAAATAAGTATAGCTAGAGTTGTAAAAATTATATAAAAATAAAGTTGATATTTAAATGATTTAAAGTCTGAATAGACAAAAGAACGTTTAATTGAAACTTGTAATGTTGTAATTGGAAACAATAATCAAGATCATATAAAGCTATCACTAACTCAGTATAATCCTGATTCATTTAGTTGATTAATTGGTTTAAGAATCATAAAATAAAACATTATGTTTCTTACACAAATTTCAACTGCTGCAATAAACATAGATTTAAAATACTTTTTTATTACATGCTTATCTATACTTAACCTACTAAAATTAAAATTCCATATTCTACTTTTGGGTAATGCAAAATATATAATTAAAATTAAACTGCATATAAAATTAGTAATAATGAAATTAATTGCCATTCCTTTAACTGATAATCTTAATGAAAAGTTGTAATTGCTAATAAAAAACAAATCTAATAAGCAAGATAATAATGTATATAAAACACATATTAATCATCCTATTATCATATAGTGTTTCTTTTTTATAATCATCAAAACTAAAAATAAATATGCTAATAAGCAATTTATCATCATACCTCATACTTCAAATCTAATATATTCAAGCGATTGATTAAAAATATTATTGCTTGTACCAATCAAGTTAATCAATATATTTTCAACATTAAAAAAAATAGTTATAGTAAAAATTATAAATATACTAAATACGATTGTAGAAATTAATGTTATATTTGTTTTATAATTGTTCTTATGCTTTACATAATTTAGAATAAAAAACATAGGAATAACGATAGATTCAACAATTATTTCATACAATATGTTTAATCATAAAATTTGTGATGCAATATTATATATACCTTCATCAGGGATATCACCTAAAAAGAATATTCTTGTTGTTTTATATATTGTAGGTAAAATTTGGAATGCAAAAATTAAAATTATGTATTTTCATTTTATTTGTGTTTTTATAAAATTAAAAAAATTATTTTTGTTGATTCCTATATTAAACATTACGCTTATAGTTTATCATTTATGCATTAAGAATATACTATAATTTAAATATTATTTAAAAAACTAATATTTATGTATAATATTAATTATTATGTGTGGGATTGCAGGTTACGTTAATAAAATTAAAAAAGAAGATGCCATTAAAACAACAATTGATATTTTGAAATCATTAGAATATCGAGGTTATGATTCAAGTGGAATAGTTTTTTTGGATGATAAAAATAAATATAGTATTGAAAAAGCTATAGGTAAGATAAAGAATCTTAACAATAAGATCAATTTTAATAATAAAGCAAAACTTGCTATTGCTCACACTAGATGAGCAACTCATGGGAAAATATCATTAGATAATTGTCATCCACATACATCAAAGAATGTAATTTTAGTTCATAATGGAATAATTGAAAACTATTTAGAATTAAAATCAAAATTGGAAAAGGCAAAACAAAAATTTTACTCTCAAACAGATACTGAAGTAATATGTAAATTAATAGATTTTTATTATGATAAAACAAAGAATCATTTAAAAGCAATAAGCCAAGCCTTAAAAGAATTAAAAGGTTCATATGCATTAGCGATAGTTTTTAAAGATGACGATAAAATTTATGCAGTTGCTAAAAATTCTCCATTAGTAATTAGTGACACTAAAAATGGAATTTATCTTTCAAGTGATGTTAAGTCATTACCTAAAAATGATAAGTTTTATTTTATAAATGACAAAACAATAGCTGTTTTAAATGAAGATAAGTTATCTTTTTATGATATGAACCAAAAAAATATAAAAGTTAATCCAACTAAATTAGATAACACTAATATTACTGTTTCAAAAGAAGGATATGAAACTTTTATGTTAAAAGAGATTAGTGAACAACCAATGCTAATTCATCAAACAATTGAAAGATTTTGAAAGAAAAATAAGTTGGATTTTGGTTTTAAACCAGAATTTATTAAGTTTTTAAAACAATTTAATTATGTTAGAGTTATTGGTTGTGGAACAGCTTATAATTCAGGATTATTAATTCAATCAATAATTCAAACTCATTTAAAAATTAAGAGTGATGTTGTTATTGCAAGTGAATTTAGATATGAACCATTTATAAAGATTGATAAAACACTAAATATTATCATTTCTCAATCAGGAGAAACAGCCGATACAATACATGCAATGAGATTAGTTAAAAATCATAAAGAAAAAACACTATCTTTAACTAACAATAATTTATCTGTAATTGCAAATGAAGCTGATATTAATATAGACATGAAGTGTGGCCCTGAATATGCAGTTGCTTCTTCAAAAGCATATACAATACAAACTGTTACTTTTCATATGTTAACTTTATATATTTCTCAATTAAGAAAAATGGTAGATCAAAAATATATTGATAAAAAAATAAAAGATTTGAAATTAATTGATGCAGAATCAAAAAAAGTATTTAATGATTTATCAAAGATTAAAAATTTAGCTAAAAGACTAACTAAAGCTGACCCTATTTTCTTTTTAGGTAAAGGTATTAATTTTGCGTTAGCTTGTGAAGCTAGCTTAAAATTTAAAGAAATAACTTATTTAAATTCAAATGCTTATCCTTCTGGTGAACTTAAACATGGTAATATATCACTTATTAATGATAAAGCCTATGTTATTGGGATATTTGCAACAGATGATGAAATAATAAATGAGAAAATGGTATCAGGACTTAAAGAAACAAGATCAAGAGGCTCAAAAAACATTTATATTGGTAATGATAGTTTATTAAAACATTTAGAAGAAAACGAAGAATTATTATCAATAGGAATTAAGTATAATGATTTCTCATATATTCCAATTATCTTTATTTGTCAATTAATAGCTTACTATGCTGCCAAAGAACTAAAAAATGATATTGATTGTCCAAAAAATCTAGCTAAATCAGTTACGGTTGAATAATTTAACTTATTGAATAATATTTAACTATAAGAATAATATTCAAAAAATCTTAAAATATATTATATAAAAATATATAATATATTAAAAATATGAAGTTAATATTTAAACAATTTTTCAAAACTTTTTGAAAAAATTTTTTATTAATAATAGGATTATCATCTTTAGTTGGTGTACTAAGTTATTTGTTATCAACATCAATTAATTTAACTCAATCATTTAATTATTCATTAAATCAATTAGATTCAAAAGGTAACAAAGCTAATGTTGTTTCAAATGTTTCAAATGATTTTGGTTATTTAGATTTTAGTTATGAACTATCCAATGAACCAGTTAAAGTTTATACATCATCATTATCGATTCAAAAAGATGATAGTGGGAATATCACTAGAGCAGCCAACACTTTCTTTCCTTATTCAAAAGATGAATTATTATCGAGATCAAAAACTTTTGGTATTTCACAGGGTGTCAAAGTTAACAAATCAGCTACTGAGCTAAAAGATATGTTTTCACTTGACGAATCAGTTAGTAAAGGAATATGAGATTATAATTTTGGTTTAAGTGTTGGCCAACCTATTCAATTTTCTTTTGATAATAAAAAAGCTATAGCTTATTCCTTTGTTTCTGATGAAAAAGGGGTTCTATTAAATCCAAAAACAATATTATTTAATCAATACGGTTTACCATTTTCAATCTTTTCAAAGGGAATTTTATCGCAAGAAGTTCTTTTAGCATTAACATTTGATGATTATAATCAGAGTATAATAAATGAGCAACCAGAAATTTATGATAATGATGGTTATGGTATTACTAAAAACTTTTTTAACAGATCAATGAAAAAAATTCATTCATTGCATAATGTTGACCCATATTCATCTACCTTAGATATATCCGCTTACAAAACATGATCATCAAATAGTCATTTTTTATTTGATGTTTTTTCTAAATTCATTGAAAAAACAGAAGTTAATCCATATATTTTTGAAATTAATTTTGATAATTCTACTGGGCCAATAAAAACCTTTTTAAAATCTAATCCTGAAATTTTCGAATATGTTTTTGATTCGCTTTTTTATGCAAATAAATATGATAGAAGTGATGTTCCAGGCGGGTATGATAAAGATGTGAAATCTAACATATCATTAATCAAAAAATCTGATGATAAGTATCAAATTATGTTAGCAATAAGTGATGACTATTTTATTGATTATTCTTCATCACTTCCAATAGATGAACAAATTGATACAAATAAAAAACTTTTTTTAAATAATTTTAAATCTTACTTATCAAGTCAATTCAATTCAATTTCATATAAATTATTCAATCAATCATTATACAGTGATTTAAAAAATCAAGATATTGAAATGCAATTAGAATCAGAGTATTATTACCGTGATGCAGAAAATGATCTTGAATATTTATATGTCTCTAAAGATAATAGTAATACTAATAAAGTTGTTGTTGATAGTGGTTCAAACTTATATAAAAATGACTTAATAATCAAGAATAAAAATTTATTAAATAAAAGATTACCATATAGAAAATTATCAAGAGAAAATTTTTATGCATTACAAGATTTAATTGATTTATTCCCTTTAGAAAATGTTGATGGCTATGATAAAGGACTATCTAGTTCTATGTCTCTAAATTCTAATGAATATACATGATATCAACTATTTAGATATTGTTTATATAACGTTGTAGAAATATTAAAAAAACAAGATGATGATCAAATATCAGATGAAGCATATAATTCAAAATACTTTAAACTATTTAGTAAATTAACTTCATGATCTTTTTCATTAAATTTTTCATCAAATAGTTTGGAGTTAAATTTATCTCCAAAGGCTGATTTTACTACACTTCATTTTTCTCAAAAACATTTTACTTATATATATGAAAATGTTATGTGTGTAATTTCTAATACATATGCTATAGAAAATAAAAAAAGACATCTACCAACTTCTATTGATAAGGATGTTGATGAATTATGGTGAGAAAAATTAGAAGAATTTACTAATGATACAAAAGGATTTGAAAGTTGAATTAATAGTATAAAAGATACCAAATATATGGAATTAACATTTGCTCAAATTAATCATTATTTTGCTAATAATCAAGTATTCTTTGAGATATGAGCAAAAAATTTAAGTGATGAATTTAAAATAAATTATAAAGAAACATTTTTTATTATTTCAGGTTTTGGTCTTTCACCTGATTATGCTTTTCCAATTGTGTCATCAATATCTCCTATTCCAAATCCAAAAAAACAAGTAATTGTTTATTTAAATAGTGATACATTTAATTCATTAAATATTTCAAGTGTAAACATTAATAGCTATTATTCATTTTCTTCAAATAGTAAAAGTGATAATGAAATTATAGAACATATAAGTTCAATAAGTAAAAAATTAATTGGATATGATTTTTATAATGCAAAATTCATTTATGATGCAAAAAATATGGGAACAATATATATGAGATCATACTTTCCATATCAAATTAGAAATTTATTAGTAATATTCACAGTTATAGGTGTTTCATTTTTATTTATCTTATCGATTATAATTGTTTATTTAATTTTAAAATCTTTTATAAAAAATATTGTTGAACCAGTTTCATTGTGTATTGCAAATGGTATTCCATTATCAAGAATTATATTTGCATGCTTGACTAACTTTGTAATCTTTCTAACGCCAGCAATTTTAATTGGATATGTTATTTCTTATTTTACCCAATCATTCTTTATCTCGTTGTTTAATTCAATATGATTAGTACCAGCAACTACTATTGTGTCTTTTACACCTGCTATTTTCATTCCTTTAATAATTGGAATCTTATTAATTTTTGGTTCAATGTTGTCACTGGTTATATATAGAAAATTTAAAAAACCTGTGCCAGAAGTATTATCAAATAAACAAGATATTAAATCTAATTTCTTTACTAGATTAATGACAAATACTAAAGTAAAAATGCATAGTATTATTAAATTAACACTTGGTTTTAGTTCAATTAATCTTGGGCGTTTAGGATTAATAACATTATTAGGTTCTATTGCTTTAGGTGGTATTTCATCGTCAATTATTATTAAAGATAAATTTAATGTTTCTCAACGTTTGACAAATGAGTCAAGAAATTATGATTTTCAATATGATTTTAAAAATGTAAATGAGTCATCTGGATTATATAAACCACAAAAGTTTTCAGAAATTGGAATGGAAGACAAAGAAGTCGGAATAAATAGCTTATATTTAGCTAAAGCTGAATGAGATACTATAGCTTCAAAAGATAAGTACCCTTATTATTATGAACAAACACAAATTAAAAAAATACCAAAACATGGTAATGAATCAAGTTTACAATTGGTCCAAGATAAATATTTATCAAATTTAGTAATGCCATCTTATAAGATTTATCAAATGATTAGTGCTAATAATCTTTATACATTCTTTAATTCAGCTGCATCTATATTTTTGTTAGATCTTGAAATAACCTTTAGTGGATTAGTTACATTAAATATATGAGACTTTATTAAAACAAATTTTCCTGATTGACTTGTAAATCAATTAGAGCAGCAAGCAGGTAATTTCCAAAGAAAAATAATGGAAAAATATGGTGAATGATACTATAAATTTATGCTTTTAAATGAAGGTATCGAATCAATGGGTACTGAAACTGAATTACAATTAAAAAATCTTAAAAAAAATAATTCAGGATACTATTATGCGACCATAAAAAATGGAAATAAAGAATACAAAACTAAACCATATTATGTATGAGTTGATTCTGATCAATGATATTGAACAAATGAATCAGAAATAAATTCAAGATATGAGTTAAAAACTGGTGACACAATTAATTTATCATATGATGTGAAAAATGATTTTTACAATAATGGTTTAGTTCAAGATGTATCTAATTTTTCTTCTGAAATTGAATGAAAATTTATTCCAGCTTATACAAAATATCATAATTTGAATAAAGAAAAAGTGTCAAATGCAACAATATCAACAGCTTGAGATGACATTAGATTTACTGATGAATTTTTAAATTTTATTACCACAATATATGGTGATGAAGATGTATCAAAAGAGGATAGTAAAATATCTTTTGGAATTTTACCATATGATGAACAAACTGATGAATTTTACACAAGAGTAACTGGTAAAATTAGTGGTATAAGAGATATATTTAATAACCCAATAGAATTATCAAATCCTAATATTGATATTTTGGGGATAAAAAATAATTCAGATTTTGTTATCTTAAAAGATTCAGATAACAAAGATATAAATAATTTAATTTCATCTAAAACTATTCAAGATAAAATCCCAGTAATCATCAATGAAGGGGCATCACTTGAATATAATTTAAAGGTTGGCAGTACATTTGAACTTAATGTATCTAATAATGCGCTTGATAATTCATATGATTTAATGAATAAAATTATTGGTTTGAACCAAAACCCTATTAAAACAACTTATAATTTTGAGGTTGTTGGAATAAATGAGGATTCATTTGGAACGAAATTTTATATAAATAGAGATATAGCAAATCAAATTACATCATTGGATAAAATGAATGTATATACAAATATGATAGATAGTAGCTTTAATCAAAATATTGTAGTTAAACAACCTGGAGAATTAAGTGAAAATTATATTCCATTTAATGGTATTTTTAGCAAAAATCCAGAATTATTAATATCTTATAAATCTATTCCTTTCTATACTTATTCATCTATCTGAAATACTTGAACTACTACAAGTTCAATTTCATATTTAGATACAAGTTATGTTTATAATTGTTTGATAACATATAATGCTGATTTATTAAATTCTATTTCAACATATATAAAAGAAAATATTGATAATTCTTTTATTATCGCTGATAATGCAAATGATCAGCGTAATAATATTATTAATTTTTTAACTAATAACTTTTCTCAGTCAACCATAATTAAATCATTTGACGAATCTGATATTATTGATTTATTATCAGTTTCACTTGATTTTGCACTTCCTTCATCTATCACTAATGATATTTTTAGTATGATATCTAATTTAACATCAAGTATTATCATAATAATAGTTGCAATACTAATTCCATTATTAGTTTTTGTAACAATGGTAACGTCTTTTAGTATTGTTGGTGATTTAACTAAAAATTTAGCATTAATGAAAATTTTAGGTTTTTCAAATAAAAATATTTTTATTACTATTGCTTTAATGTACATTCCAGTATTTGTTCTTTCTGTAATAATTGGATTATGTATAATGCTTGCACTTAATTTTGGTATTCAAATGTTAATATACAATTTAACAACTATATTTATTAATGAAAATATTGTTGCTTGAGTATTCTTGTTATCTGTTTTAGTAATTGGTTTAATATTAGCAGCTGCAACAATGTTAACATTAATTATTTCAAGAAGAAAAGGGCTTGAGAATACACTTAAATTCTAAGAGGTAGTTATGCAAGAAAATAAAAAAGCTATTTTAAAATGTGAAAATATACAATATAAAGTTAACAATGGTGATTTAGATCAAATTATTTTAGATGATATCTCTTTTAATATATATAAAGGCGAGTTTGTAATTATTTTAGGTAAGTCTGGTTCTGGAAAAACAACTTTATTTAACACAATTGTTGGGCTTATAGAACCAACAAGTGGAAATGTATTTATTAATGACCACAATATAACTACTATGAGCGATGATGAAAAAACTTATTGACGAAGATATTATTTTGGATATATTTTTCAAAACTATGGATTGTTTCCTACACTAAATGTTTACGATAATATTGTTATGTCTGCTAACTTAATAAAAATGTATTCAAAAAACGCAAAAAAATATTTTGACACTGACGAACAAAAGCAGAGAATAGATAAAAAATTTATAAATAATGTTATTGAAAAATTAAAACTTAAAGAACTTCAATATAAATTTCCGCATGAATTATCTGGTGGCCAACAGCAAAGAGTGTCTATTGCAAGAATTTTTATTAAAAAACCAGAGATCATTTTTGCTGATGAACCTACAGGTGCATTGGATGATGAAACAACTCAAAATGTAATGAAAATTCTGCAAGATTTAAATAATTATGGATCTACAATTGTTATGATAACTCATAATGAAAAACTTACTGAATATGCTACTAAAATAATTAGAATTTCAGATGGTAAAATATTATCAATTGAAAATAAGCAATCTTCACAGTTATTATTTAGTGAATTGTATTATAAAGATTTTAATAAATATTTCCTACCATATACTTCATTTCAAATTATATTATTTTCTAAAAATAAATACTGACTTTGAGGTAATTATGAATAAAAATAAAAAAGCAAAAAAACAAGAAATAAAGGAATTTAAAAAAGAAAATCAAAAATATATTAAGAACAAGACGCTTAATAGAAGTATTGTACATAAAGAGCCACTTCAAAGTAATGAAATTTTAGTTGCAAAAAATCTTTGAAAAATAATCATCAGTGGAAATAAAAGGTATGACATAATTAAAGATATTAACTTAGTAATTGATAGAAGTGAATTTGTTATGATATTTGGTGAATCAGGTTCAGGTAAAACATCACTTATATCAATGTTATCTGCACTTGAAAGACCAAGTGAGGGTAATGTTAATATCAATGGTTTTAATACTGCATGTTTAAAACAATCTGAATTAACTAAATTAAGAAAAGCACAAATAGGATATATTTTTCAACAATATGGATTATTATCAGACCTAACAGTTTTAGAAAATATAATTATAACTTGTGACTCTAAAACCCAATCTAATATTATTAAGAAAAATAATCAATTTAAAAAATGAGAATCAAATTTTATTAAACTAAATAAATCATTATTTAACTATATTCCAAATTCAACAATACATCATATTGAAATTTGTAATTCATTATTTGGATCTGACATTGAATATATTATTAAAAATTTTTTTGTTAATATCTCATATGATTTTCAATACATACTTTCAATTAAAAATGAAATCAAAAATATTTTATATCAAGCAATTGATAAGAAAAGAGATGAATATTTTAATAATGAATATATTTATGAAATAATTAAACAATTAGAGATTGATAAATTAATTAATAAAAAAGTAATTTTATTATCAGGTGGCCAACAACAAAGAGTATCAATTTCAAGAGCAATTGCAAAAAAGCCAAATATTTTGTTTGCAGATGAACCTACAGGTGCTGTTGATTCAGCAACTGCTAAGGTAATAATGAAATTATTCAGTCAGTTAAATAAAGAGTTTCAAACTGCAATAATTATGGTTACCCATAACAAAAACTTATCTCCATTAGCAACAAGAAATATAGTAATCTCTGATGGTAAAGTTGTAAGTGATGATATTAATTATGATATTAAAGATATTGATGAAATAAATTTTGAATAATTTTATATTTATAATCAAATACATCTTTATTAATTTTATAAAATCTTATATAATATTGTTGATATTTATTTATCTATATATTATAAAAAATACTAAGGATTATAATGAAAATTAAAAAACTTTCAAGGTTTAAGAAATGATTAGCTATCGCTTCTTCAACAGCAGTAGCATCATCTCTATTATTAATGTTTGTCTATTATTAATGTTTGCTGGACTTAATGTATCTAAAGCAAATGAAGTTAAACAAGTTAATAACATTCAAAACCAAACTCTACAAAACAGAAGTGTTCAACCTAAAGCAGCTGGAGCAATTGAAGGAGACTATCTATTAGATAGTAATAATGCGATCCCAGTAAGGGATGAGAATGGAACTGTTACAAATAATAATTATACAGCAATGAGGTCTGATGGAATAGGGATAGGCCCTAAAGGTTATTTATTACATAATAACAGCACAGGTAAATGAGACTATGTAGGTTATGATGGACAAATAATATGAACTACAACTGTTAGAGCAGGTGATCCTGCGTCTGATGCAGGTTGATCTATTAAAATTGACTATGATGAAACAACTAATACTTTTATTACATTTACTAAGGAATTTTCTGAAGGGTCTAGTAGTGCTGTATTAGGCATAAGAATATTTAATGCTGATAATGGGAATAATATTTATAGTACAACAATTGATAACAGTTATCTAATATCAAATAATTTTCAAAATATGACAATAACCAAGATTCAAAATTATAATGAAAATAATTCATTTGGGTACTATATATTTCCAGGGCATGAAGATATTTTTAATAATTTATACGCTTGAAATTTATTTTTTGGTTTAGGTTCTAAACCAAGCTCAGCACCAAATAGTACATCTTTTGCTAGTGATTTTAGTGGTGGGTGATATTCAGAAAAGAAATTTCAAATACAAAAAAATGCTAGTGATCCAGGTAGAGGAAGGTATGTTAAAGTTGCAGCATTTTTTAAAAATAATAATTTTTACACAGTTTTAGCAAAACGATATACAAATGGTTATGTTCATTTTAATGCATATAAAAATGATATTGAAGTAAAATCATATAACTCTTGAAATTATGTTGTTGATTGGTTTTCAAATTGAGAACAAAGTAATAGAAATGCAGCTTACTATTTTTGACAAAGTGGCAGTGGGGTTAATATTGAGTTTCTTTGAAATATAAGTAATAATGAACATTGAATTTATCATATAGAATTTAATTTTAATGATAATTCATTAACAAATCCCAAGAAAATTACTTTAGATGGTGGTGACGGATCAATTGATTTTGATACCTATAATTCTATTATTTATAATAATACATTATATGCTTATGGAAATAACTATACATCAAAAAATAATTATGATTCAGTAATGATATTAAATTTAGCACCTAGTAATATAAATACTATTGCAGATAGCAATAATAGACTTATATTTAATTCATCAACAGGTAAAGTGTTTAAGCTTCCAATATCTGCACTTGGTGAAAATCATACCAAAAGAAGTATTGGAATATTTCCAACTTATTCATCAAGTAATAGGCCATTTACAAATACTAATATTAATATAATAGGAATTAATAGATATTATCAACAAAAAGGTATTGTTACTGTAACCCCAGATGGTAATTTTGCATACAATACTAATTTTATTAATCTTAATGAAATTGATATCTCATCTAATGAGATTTTAAAAAATATGACATCTATGGTTGCAACTAGAGATCAAATTATTAGTGAACTAAAAAAAGATGATTATGCATTATTAAAAAAATCATTTTCAAGATTTAGAAGTGATACAGATATAACTATGGAAAATGTGTATACAAATTTCGATTCAAACGAAGCACAAAATTTGTATGCACGTGGTGAATGAGCTGTTAACATGACAATTACTAAAGCATATGGAAATAACAATGGATTGACATCAACATGTGCTTCTAGAACATTTAATAATGTTATTATTAAAGGCTTTAAACCAATTCCAAACACTTTAGCTATTGATCAAGATTCAAATATAGCTGGTAATCAAGTTAATATTGCTAATGTATCACTAGGATCAAATCAAGTAAATACTATTGCCCCATCTAATGTAAATGAAGCACAATTAAAAACTTGAATGCAAAATAATTGACAACAATATCTTGATGAAAATACAGTGCCAAGAAGTTTTAGTAATACCAACATCCAAAACATTACCATTGCAAACAAGGATGATAGTACTGGTACAGTTAAAGTTCAATTTCAATTAATCGGAAGTTTTAAAAATTCAACATATACAACTGATCCACAAACATTTGAAATTTCTTTTAAAGGATTCAAACAAATATTAAATTTAGATACTAATGTTAATAATGCAGTAGAAACATCAGGAATAGCTGCATCAGGAGTTTTAGATTCATCAAAAGCACCATATGAAGTTATAAGTAATAAAACATTAATCCAATCTTTTATTATTACAAATCAAACAAAAATTTTTGATAATTTACCATCAACTTTAAACATAAATAATACAACTATAGTCGATGTAATTATTAAAAATTCAACAATGATAACTGTTAAGGTTACTATACCAGCTTCTTATAATTCATCAGTTATTAATAAAGAATTTAGTTTTGATATTACTGGTTTTACAAATAAAGAAACTTCAATTATTAAAAGTTCAATTGCAGCATCTGAAGCTGGGTGAGCTAGTTTGTCTGCAAATGATATAACTACTCAACAAGTTAAGAATTATATATGACAAAATAAAAATAATTTTATTAAAAACCCAATTAATAGTTTGACTCAATCTGATATTGATATTTTAGAAGTTGATGATGGCAGAAATCCAGTCAATGGGGAAGCAATATTTAAATTAACAATTAAAAAATATATTGGTGCTAATGGTTTGGAAACAACAAATCCTGTACTTGAGAAATACATCACTATTACTGGATTAAATACTTCATCCATTATCACTGCTACTACATTAAATATATCAAACATAAAATATACTGATTCTTTATTTAAGAATGTGTATAATGGTTATTCTCTTTATTATTGTGATTGAAGTGAGAATAAGTATACAAATTCATCTTTAACATTAGATCCACTAAGCGATATTAAAAATTATTTAAACAATAATACATCTCAGTTTTTTAGTAACCTTCCATCAGATTTATCAAATCCTGTTACTAGTGTAGAGTTTGGAAACAAATCTCTTAACATGATTACACTTATTGTTAAATTCAATGGGTATATAGGTAATGGTAATGCAATTGATATTATTACTCAGAATATAACTTTAACCTTAAAACCGACACCTAGCTTTAATCAATTAATTTCATCATCAGAAATCAATTCCAAAGCTTTTAATAATTGATTAAAAGAACAAGATCAATCATGACCAACAGATAAAGTTGCTGCAGCAAGTAAATTTGAACAATTTATTAAAACAGTTGTTACTAATAAAAGTTGAACTCCAGGACAAGATATTCCAAATATTTTTTACCCAATCAAGGTTAATGTTGATGATAGTAAAATATCAATCAATAATGATGGTAATATAGTTTTAGCAAATGAAGCCATCACTATTAGTGCAAATAATAATTCAAATAAAATAACCTCGTTAGGTATAATTATTGAAAATCAAAGTACTTCTAGCGATTTAGATGGTGGGCCAGTTTTAAGATTAAATGATGTTCCAAATTGATTTTGAACTGTAATTATTGCTTGTACAGCTCTTGTTTTAATTCTATTAATAGTACTTTTTGCAATGTATGCTAAGCATTACAAAAATAAAGATACTAAATCAACTAGTGATGGCACATGATATTAGTAGAAACATTAAACAAAGTATGACATAAATTTTTCTATTTTAACATTTATGTTAGCGAAATTAATATAACTATTTTATTTAAGAAGTAAAGCTAATACTTAGTAAAAATGTGCCTTTCTTATAAAAATTAATTTATAAAGCTTTTCTTCCTAATAATATATGTATTAGGAGAGAGTTATGAAAAAAGAGGAAAAGAAAAAATTAATTAATGATTTGAGTGAATTCTCACAACGAAGATTTAAGATATATTATTTTCTGTTGAAATATTTAAATAAAGACAATGAACTAATATCTTATAAGTTTAAGAATAAACAAGAATTGAAATATAAGTTAATGAATAAATATAATTTATCTTTTAGTCAAGTTAAAAAAGTGATAGCCCATTACTTAAATACTGATGATTCGGATGAGGGATTGATTGAATTTATTAATCATAGAATACAAAACAAATTCCTTGAAATAAAATTACACAAAAAGATGTAGACATTATTTTACATGAATGACAAAAATATTATGATACAGCAATAGATATTAATCAAAATAATCAAGAATATATTATTGCTTTTACTCTTAAATATTTTGTTTATGATACAAAGTTAAGATATTCATATGACACTATTAGAAGGGTGTTGCTTGAAAATGGAATTTGTTCTCATTTTGCTAATAAATTAACTAAAACTAAAATTAAAACAAAGTCAAAAAAAATTAATAATAAACAGAAGTTAAAAGAAATAATTTCATTAATTGAATATTCATTAAAGAAGCATCGTAAAAAATGTAAGAAACTATGTTTATTTGGTGAGATTTTAGAAGTTGATGGTTGTGATCATTTATGGATACCAAGCTTAAATAAATCATTTAATATCCTTGCAATTGTTGATAGAGCAACAGGGATGATGCTTGCTGCTTCATTAGATGATTATGAGACAAATTACAACTATATTAATGTGTTCAGTGATGTTGTGGAAAAATATGGTTTACCAATTAAAATTCATGGTGACAGAAGAAAGAGTATATGATCAGATGGGATATCAAATACAAAAGTAGATTACCTATATTGAATTATTAATTTAATTAAATAAAAAAATGTTACCGAGAATATTAGTTTATAAGATTTATGCATTAACTATGCACATATTAACTATATATTAAAAAAATGCAAAAAATTAATTTTCACAAATTTTTATTTCTGCGTATAGGGGATCATTGGATAAAATAATTACTTTATACAACCTTAAAAACACCTTTAAATTTGAAGTTTGAAATTGATAGTTTACACTAATATAAAAAAACTTAAAGATTTATATTTTTTTGTGACACCACATTTAAAAAATGTATAATACATAAGAGTATCTAAAAAGAGGTTGATATGAGGAAAAGAACAATAAATTTTGCAGATTTATTTGCAGGAATTGGAGGGTTCCATTGTGCTTTTAGAAACATAAGCAAGGATTTTAATTTTAATATAAAACCAGTTTATGTTTCAGAGATTGATAAATATTGTAAAGAAGTATATGAAGAAAATTATAGATATGATCGTAAAAAGATTTTTGATATGAATGATTTCAAAAATCATAACGACAACAAGTTAGATATAGTTTTTTGTGGTTTTCCATGTCAACCTTTTTCATCAGCAGGATTAAAAAAAGGTTTTAATGATAAAGAGAGAGGTCAATTGATTTTCAAAGTAATTGAATTTGTGAACAAAACTAAACCAAATCTTATATTACTTGAAAACGTTAAGCATTTAGTTAGACATAATAATTTTGAAACATATAAACAAATACTAGATGCATTTAAAAAAAATGGATATATATTAATAGACAATGATTTAGAAACTTCACCATTAATTTTATCACCAAAAATGTTTAATTTGATGCAAAGTAGGGAAAGAGTTTTCATCCCATTAATTAAAGAAAAAACAAAACTGAAGAATATATATTATGATAATGATGATATAGATAATTTTATAAAAAATCATATCGGAAATATCAATATTTTTGAGGATGATAAAAAGGAATTTTTATTACCAGATTATGAACAAAAAATTTTATCAGCCTGAGAGGAATTTGTTAATCATTTTTCTAAAAAGAAAATGAAAATCCCTATTATTTATTTAGATGAAATGCTTAAAAAGAACGGTATTAATAGAGACAAATATAAAAAATATGAATGGTACAAAAAATATTGTGATAACATGAAACATTTTTATGCAAATAATAAAGATTTTATTGATAAGTGGAATGCGAAATATGAACCATTGAAAAATTGAAAAGTTAAAAAATATAGAAAATTAGAATGAAATGCATCAGACACAAAGTTTAAAGATGCATATTTACAAATAAGACAATCAGGTTTGCGTTTCAGCAAAAATCGATCCTTCCCAGCACTAGTAGCTATTGTTCAGGTCCCAATAATTTTTTCAAAAAAATATAAAAAATGAAGATATTTAACACCTAGGGAAACTGCAAATTTACAAAGTTTTCCAAAAGAATTTCAACTATGCAAAAATAATCACGAAGCATACAAGCAATTTGGAAATTCAGTAAACGTCAAAGTTGTTGAATTTGTTATTAGAAAATATTTCTTAAAATATTTAGGAGTATCAAATGAATAAATACTTAGAATATTACAATGATAATTTTGTTCTTAGTAATGAAATAAACAATTTAAAAAGTAGAGAGATTAATGCATTAAATTTATTTTCAAAAAATGATAACTTAAAACATGATCTTGAAAAAGATGCATATAGTGTTTTTTTAGATAATAAATGATATAAATTTAAATTGCTAAAAATTACTAATTCAGGAATTAAAGATAATAATGAAAAAAGAATACAAATTAGTCAGAAGTGAAAATATGAAGCAGATATATTATATATCGGTTGATATGACTCAGGAAATCAGTTTTGTTTTGTTTATTTTGATGAACCGAAAATATTTGATATTAATGTTAAAACAAATAATTCAATATGAATAAATTATAAAAATATTTTTTACACATTAGAAAGTAAAGAAAATAACTATGTTATGGCCAGTAATAAAACTTATGGTGAGTATAAACAATTTTTTTCTTTAAATTTATGTGAAATATTACTAAATATTAATAGTTTCAAATATAAAAATATTTCTTCTAACAAATATGATGAAATTTTCCATTCAAAGTTAAATACCAAATTTGACCCATTTGATCAAACTGATTTACAATCTTCTATAGATAAATATGCAAAAAAATTTGAAAATGTTTCAAAAGAAATAGGCAGATATTCTGAAGCTATTTTTGATTATTTGATAAATCATAAAAAGTCATACATTGAGTCAAATATTGGCAATAATATTAATTCATATGTATGAGAAAATGAATTAAAAGAATCATTTAAGCCATATGATTTTCTAATCAATAGTAATATTTATATTGACATTAAAGGTACACATGACCATAAGCATAAATTTTATATGTCTGATAAAGAAAAAAAATTTATAGAGGATTTGAATGATAAAGAATATTTTTTAGTTAGTATAATTGGGGTAAAAACAAACAATATGCAAATTAAATTTTACAATAAACATGATGTATTAAATTTTGATTGAAAAATAGATAAATATCACTATCATGATAAGGGACAATAATATGATTGAAAAAATAGATATTACACCAGGTCTTAATATTCTCAAAACATTTAAGAATATTCAATATTCAGTAAGTGCTGCTATTTCTGAATTAATAGATAATGCCACACAAAGTTATAAGGATTATAAAGTCAAAAATATTAAACCTCAAATTTTTATTATGTATTATCGTGACGAAAAAAAACTTATGCTTATTGATAATTGCTTTGGTATAAGACCATCAAAAATAGATGACGTATTGAAATTAAATGTGCCGAATAAAATTACACATTCAAGAAATGAATTTGGGATGGGACTTAAAACTTCTGCCTTTTGATTTGGTAATATTCTTAGAATAAATTCAAAATTCATTGAAGAAAATAAAACAATAAACCTTGAAATAAATTTAAATAATTTAGAAAAATACGAAAATAATTCCATCATAATAAATCATTCCCCCGAAGATTATTTTGAAAAGTATAATTTTGAATATGGAACAGAGATTTGCATTGAGGAAATGCACCATAAAATAAAAAAAGATACACTACAAAATTTATCTAAAAAATTATCATCCAAATATAGAGATGATATTGATCATGATGATCTAGAAATTAGAATAATATTAATTGAAAAAGGTGTTATGATAGATTGTTCTACAGATAAATATAAAGAAATTTTGAATCCATATGATGCTGAACCACTGAAATATGAATGACCAAAATTAGCTTTTTCTCAAAAAGGTGATGAATTGAAAATTTATATTGATGATAAAATCACTTTTGAAAACGAATCATATAATATTAAAGGTTGAATAGGTATTGTTGAATCGGGTTCAAGAAAACTGCCTGGATTAACATTAATTAGAAATGGTAGAACTATAAGAGGTGATGATGAAGATAACTATTATAAACCTAAGAAAATTTTTAAGGATCAAGGATCTTTTGAATGACAGCGTATAATAGGTTATTTAGATTTAAGTGATTTTCCCGTAAACCAAACAAAAACTGACTTTAACTGATCTGATGGTTTAGAAGAAACTTTTATCAATTATTTGTTTGACAAATTAAAATCACACAACGAATTTGATTTTTATAGAGAAGTAAAAAGATCTAAGCAAAAAAAAGAATTATTTAGAGATGATTTTGTTAATAAAAAAATATGTAATGAATTAAAGGAAAGATTTGAAGACAATAGCAATACACTTAAACTTAGTAATATTTGTATAAATAAAACAAATAACAAAGATGGTAATATAGAGATTACAATAAAAGATGATTCCTACAAAACATATAATGAAATAAAAGAATTTGTTTTTGAAATAGATATTATAACTAATAATAGAGACGAAAAATGATTAAGTATTGAACCTAAAGATGACAACTACTATCTATTAAAAATTAATTGGGGACTAGATTTTTTCGCACCATTTAATTTTGAAAAAAATATGCGCGATTATTTTATACATTTTTTTGTGTACATTGCTTATTCAATAATAAGGCATAAAAATCATATATGTGATAATGCTTTTGAAATCCAAAATATTTTAAACGAATTATTAAAAAATAAGGAGTAAATATGGACAATGATATTATTAAAATTTTTTGTGAAAAATTAAATTCCATCGATAAAATTCCTAAAGAAAATATTAAAAAAATATTAAAAAAAGGAAAATCAGTAATATCAGGTTTAGATGAAATCAAGGATGCTAATGATAGAGTTGCATTACTAATTGGTCATGTTCAATCAGGAAAAACTGTCAATTTTATGTCCATTATGGCTAATGCAATTCTGCAGCCTTTTAATTACAAAATAATAGTTGTATTAACTAGTACTATAGACCGATTACATAATCAAACAGTTAAAAGAATTAAGGACTCATTTGCAATCGATTCTGATCTTAGAAATCTAATAAAACTTTTTGATCTTAGAGAGCAAGAAACAAAAAAATATTTCAAAACTCATGATTTTACTAGTGATATTAAAAATGAATTAGACAATGACGTAATATTAATTTTTACTATTTTAAAAGAACATAGAAACATTTCTAATTTCCACCAATTTATAGATAAAAACAAAGAACAATTTTCAAAATTTAAATTTTTGATTATTGATGATGAAGGTGATGATGCATCAGTATCAAATGATAAAGATGATAAAACAAGAAAAACTCACGAAAATATAAATAAACTTTTTAATACTTTAGTAAATAAGAGTTATATTTCAGTAACAGCTACACCATATGCACAAATGATGTTAAATAAAAATGACACACTTATGCCTAGAAGGGTATATTGCATAGAACCAGGAGATGGGTACAAAGGTCTTGATGTTTTTTGTGATGAAAGATATTTTAAGATAATTGATGAAAATGACAATAATATTGACTGAGGTAAGACAGATATTTTTGAAGAATGTTTGATATATTACTATATAATTTGAGCTTTATATTTCAAAAATAATAATTTAAATAAAAGTAATGCTAGATCTTACATGATGATACATACTAATATAAAAAAATGAACACATGTACATATTAAGGAACAAATAAAAAATTTTAAGCATAATTATTTGGAATATTTAGAATCTAAAAATAAAAATGAATTATCTTATGTTTCATTTATTGATAAACTTGAAAAAATTATTAAAAAGTATAATATTGATAAACAATTAAACGGAATAAATTTATTACAAGACAATGATTTTTTAGAAAAATTAATTTTTTCTATTAAGAGAACTGCTATCACTTGCTTAAATGAAGACGAAAATAATAAAAATGAAAGTTTTTCAAACATTTTAATTGGATCAAAAAAATTGGAAAGAGGTATAACAATTGAAAACTTGCTTACAACATTCTTTACTAATAAAGCTAAAAATAGTATACCAATTGATACATTTTTGCAAAGATCAAGATGATTTGGTTACAGAAACCAAATATTAGATTATATGAAAATATTTACAACCAAAGCAATCTTTGAATGCATAGAAGAAGTAAGAATCATACACAACAATATAATGAAAATTTTAAATGATGCTGAAAAAGAAAAAAGAGATTTTAGAGAAATAGATAGAGCTATATTTGCTACTAAAAATAATAAGTTAAGACCAACAAATAGAGTTCCGTTAAAGGATGCTACAATACTTTCTAGTGCTGTACAAGCAACACCATGGTATTCTAAATTATTAGAAACAAAAAATGAATATAATAATTTAGTTGAAAAACTTTTAGACTCTAATGAATATGTAACTTTTAATGAAAAATACAAATTTAAATCACTATTCTTTAATGACATAGAAAGTTGTATTAATGAATTTCCTCAAATAACAAAAATATTAGATATAGATGATGATTGAAAAAAACTTGTAAATACTTGATACAATAATCCAAGAATAATCATATCACTTCTTAATGATCCACAAAATAATTTACAACCAAGAGATAGAAAGTTTATATATCAAAAAGAAGAGCATGATTATTCAATAGTACAATTATCTCAAGGTAGAAGTGAAGATAATATTAAATATAAAGGGGATAAAAATTGATTTGACCATGATGAAGATAAAAATATTAAAGATAGTATAATTATTCAAATACACCATTTACAGCCATCATTAGAAAAAAATGATAATAACTATAAAGGTGAAGATGTTTTTAGTTGAATGGTTTTGTATCCTAAAAGTGAAAAATTAATAAAATGACAATCCAAAAATCAAGAATAATAATTTATGGTGGTAAGGTAATGTATTAAGTTTTGGGGAAACTCTAAAATAAAAGTAAAATTTTATTAAGGAGTTTTTATGTCAAGAAAAGATTTTGATGCAAACAAATATTTAGAATTAGCAAAATCATTAAAATTAGATTCAATGGATGATATTAATGATTTATTCAAGAATCTATCAAAAACAATTATTGAAAATTCATTAAACGCAGAAATGGATGAACATCTTGGTTATGATAAATGGGATCAATCATCAAGAAATAAATCAAATAATTACAGGAAAGGATATTCAAATAAAAAGGTAAATCATCATTTGGGAGTTTGATATTAAAATACCAAGAGATAAAGATGCAATGTTTGAGCCTGCTTTAGTTAAAAAATATCAAACCGATATATCTCATTTTGACGAAAAAGTTATTGCACTTTATTCAAAAGGATTAAGTACAAGAGAAATCCAAAATTATA
>CASESV010000001.1 GCA_949290735.1 uncultured Mycoplasmataceae bacterium | reverse complement strand
TTAAAAATTAAACACAATAAATATTCATTGTTGTGTTAGTATTTATACATAATTTTAATTTATATTTTAATATTATTAATTGATTGAGGAGGTTTTAAAATGAACAAAAAGAAAACAAAGAAACAATGACTAAAAATTATTATTTCATTATCATTAGTTGGTTTTTTATTAGCTAGTGCTTGTACAACTATTGGACTACTCTTATCTAGTCAAAAAACTGATAGACATGGAAATGGAACTCCTTCTCTTGAAATTAAAGATGAAATTAAACAAAGTCAATCTAATAATTTAGAACGTTTTGAAAACCAAGTTGTTGAAACTGTTGATGAAAATGTTGATAGAGATGTTAATCAAAAATATTATGAAACAGATTTATTAACAAAATATGAATCAAAAGGTTTTAGATATCCTAGTTGAGATTATAATTATGAACAGGGTGAAAATCGATATTTAGATTTAGGAAATAATCAAAAATTAGATATGATGACAGAAGTTTATAATGAAAGAGTTACATATCAAAATGATCAAAATCAAAGTATTACTACAAAATACTCAGATTCAAATTTTATTAGATCTGAAATTAAAAAGAATCAATTAAAAATTCATCCTGCTGGACCATTAATTTATAAAAAGCAAATTTCTGAAACTGAAAAAGCTGTTGAAAAATATTTTAGCATCCCTTCATCTGTTACTGGTCAAACTTCATTGGGATTATATGTTGCACCTGGAGAAGTTGCTACATTAACATTCACTAAAAAAACTTATGATTTAATGAAAGAACAAAGCATTAATAACTTTGAAATTTTTATTAATTCAAGTTATTGAGATAACAAACAACCAGGTGATTCTGGTCAAATAGCAAAAAGATATCCATTTATTCAAACAACTTTTAGAATTAATATTAATAATGATTTAGAATATGATGAATCTACAGGATTATATAGTTATAAATTTGGTACTCCATTTGGTGGATCAGTTGCTGTAGTTGTTAATTCTAAAATTAAATCAAGCACATATAATGATCTATATAAGTCATATGATAATTATAATTTTAGTGTTAAAGGGTGTTTAAATACATTATCATATTTTCATGGAATCACAACCACAGATGATTGAAATAATCAAGTTAATAAAGTTAAAAATAATCAAATGACTGCACCTAATTTTGCGCTAGATTTTTCCTATGCAAGTTCAGATATTGCTTTTACAGATGAATATAGCATTGCAGGGGTTGATCTTTCTTTATTTCCTGATATCAAAAAAATTGTTCAAAAATGAAGTGATTTTTTATTTATAAGTGAATATTTTGCATCAAGAGATATTAGTGAAAGTGTTGCTAAAGTAAGTTTTAGATTTAATGATGATATTTGAGGTGGGGTAGCAGCATGAGGTGGTGGAAATATTTTATATTGTCCATTAGATTGAGCAAAAAATGCTTTTTTAAGTAATCGAGAATGAACTATTACAGATAATTGAGGAACATTACATGAAATTAATCATAGTTTCCAACAAAATGATGCTATATGAATTAGAAATAGTCATGCTGAAACTAATATGGTGACAATGGCTGGTTTAGCTATTTTAAATGATGTTGGTAGATGAAGAAATCCATTTAATATAACAGCTGAATATGCAAAAAATTATGAAAACTGAAATGGACATATTGCATATGGTTCTACTGGTTGAGTAAGATTAAGTAATATGTATAGTAATATTGATAGTATCAAGGTTAGAAATTATAATATTGGTGACTCAGAATATGAAATATATAATTTAATATTAAATGCATTTGGACCATACAATTATATGAATTATATTAGAAATGATATAGCAACAGATAATGGTACGGATAGCAATGGAGATAAAAAAGAAGGTGGTTTCTATGAAATTGTAGAACTATCTGATTATTTTCAACTTAATTTTTGACCAGCTTTAGAAAATTATCGTTCAATATGATATGACTATAAAAATAATTGAAGTAGTGATCATCAATGACCTGTAAACTATGAAAATGCAACTGCATGACAAAAATCTGAAATTGATCGTCTGTCTTCTTATAAAGCATTTGATTTTATTGCAAATCTATATGCTGCAGGAAGTTATATGTATGATAATAAAAGTGATCAATATATTTATACAGGTGATAGCCAACCAGCATATTCAATTCCAGCGGCTAGACCTTATACATTCGATTTTGAGAATGGAATAAATTGATTACAAAATAATGAACAATATCAGTTTTCATGAACTGATTTAGAAGTTCCAGCTAAAACTAAATTAGGAGCAACATTAAAAGTAGATCCAGAAAATCCAAAAAAAATCATATATGAACCACTTCCAAATACTATTGATCAAGAAGATGAATTTGATATTACAATCATACCTGATGACTTTAAGGGAAAACCTGATAATTATGTGTCAAAATATAAATGAAAAATAAAAATTAAACAAGTCATTAATGCTCCTGTTGTATCCATATATGATACTAATAAGCCTATTTGAACAAATAGTGGTAAACAGAATTTGGAAAAAACTATTGAGTATATGAAAAAAAATGAAGATCAAATAGTTTATGAAAATGTTGATAATTTAGAACAAGGTATGTTTATTCCTTATCATGTTATAACTAATAAAGATGCTTTTGGAGCTAAAATTCAGTTTAATTTTGTTGCTCCAGAAACTGGTACTTATACTTTTAAAACCCAACTTCAAAACAGAGGGGTTATCTATGATGATGTAAATATGACCAATGAAGTGTTTAAATATCAATATTCATATGGTAATAGAAATGAAATTTTTGATATTGAAAAACAATATCATTTACAAAAAGGAGAGGTCATTCCATTCACTGCATTCATAAATGGTGGATCAATGTATATTGGAGATGGAGTTTTTTATGCATTACCATCATTTAAAATCATTCCATATTTAGATGGGGAAAGAATTAATTTAATGGAAAATGTTTATGATCCATATGTTAATGATATTTTTACTGATCCAAGTCAAATTGTATCAAATGATAAATATCAACATACAAATAGAAACGTTGATTATAATTTATTTCAAACATCATTATTTGGTTTAAATGTTTCTAGAGAAATGGACTATATCGATAAGTCTAAATATACTTTTTATTCAGATGATCAAAATATTAGTGAAGCAAATCGAAAAAATATAGATCTATATTTAAAAGATTATGATTTAAAGTATTTAGAACAATGATTAAGTGGTCCAAATGTACCTATAACATTTGAAGCTAACTTTAATGAATTAACAGAAATTAGTACAATTAAATTTTATCATCGTAATAATAACCATTGGGACGCAAGACCTACTAAAATGATTATTAAAGATGAAAATGATCAAATTTTATTTGATGGTGTATATGGAGCTCAAAGAAATGATAGAAGTAGTTCATCATCAGTCTTTGTATTTGATCAACCAGTAAAGGTTCAAAAATTAAAATTTACTTTTGAAAATAAAAATCATAGTGGTATTATTTTTGATAGTATAGAATTTTCTCAAACTCCATCATTACCTATTAATAAAATATATTCTATTAGAAGTAATGACTTTTATCCTTATGGTAACTGAAAATTTATTAATAACACAACTGGTGAAAATATATCAAATGTAAATGCAACAAGTATCAAATCAACTACAGATGGTGATTCTCTAATATTTGATATCAATGCACAAGGATTTGATATTGTTGGTCAAAAAAACAATAATAATGGTATCTTTGATATTTATATTAATGATGAATTAATAGATACAGTTGATACATCTTCATCACAAAGAGATGATAATTCTATTTTGTTTAGCTATACAAGCAATGAACTTAAAAACTTAAAAGTAAAAATTGTTAATAGGTCATCAAAGCCAATTTATTTAAATTTCTTACAAACTTATGGAAAAAATGTATACATGGGTAATAATTATTTAAATTAATTTAATTACTAATTTAATTAATGATATTTTTATGGTTTGTGTTATAATAACCATGTCATATTTGACCAGAAGCGCGGGAGATATATTTTATATATGTTGCTTGAACCGCACACTGAATTTCTTAAAGAAGAAATAGAAAGGAAATTGTTGTGGCTCCTAGTAAAAAAGAAGTCGTAAGAGTAGCTAAATTAGATTTAATTGGTGGACAAGCTAAACCAGGTCCTGCTTTAGCATCAATTGGTATTAATATGGTTGAGTTCACTAAAGCATATAATGATGCTACAAAAGATAAAAATGGTAAGGTAGTACCAGTTGTAATTACTGCCTATAAAGATAAAACATTTGATTTTGTTATTAAAACAACTCCAGCTTCAATCTTATTAAAAGAAGCTGCAAATATTCAAAAAGGTACAGCTAATTCAGTAACTACTAAAGTTGCTAAAATTTCTCGTGAAAAAGCACTTGAAATTGCAAAAATTAAATTACCTGATATGAATGCAAATGATGAAGAAGCTGCATTAAGAATGATTGCAGGTACAGCAAAACAAATGGGTATTGAAATTGAAGGTGTTGATCCAATGCCTAAATCTGGGAAAGGAGCTAATTAATTATGGCTAAACTTTCCAAAAAAATGAAGCAAGCACTTGAAAAATTTGATACAAAGAAAATTTATCCAGTTGAAGAAGCTGTTAAACTTGCTCAACAAGCTAGTTTTTCTAAATTTGATGGTTCAATTGATGTTGCTATCAAATTAAATCTTGACACTACAAAAGCTGAGCAACAATTAAGAGGAACATTTTCATTCCCACATAGTAATGGAAAAGTTCTTAAAATTTTAGCTTTATGTGATGATACTAATGAAAAAGATGCAAAAGCAGCAGGTGCTGATTTCTTTGGTGGAAGTGATATCATTCAAGATATTGAAAAAGGTTGAACTGATTATGATGTAATTTTAACTACACCTAAGATGATGCCAAAATTATCAAAATTAGGTAAAGTATTAGGTCCAAAAGGTTTAATGCCAAATCCAAAAACTGGTACTGTTACTCAAGATTTAATAAAGACAATTAAAGAATTTAAACAAGGTAAATTTGAGTATCGTACAGATACATTTGGTAATATTCACATGACTGTTGGTAAAGTTTCATCTGATTCTAAAAAAATAGCTGAAAACATTGAAGCTTTAGTTGGTTTATTAAAATCAAAGCGTCCAAGTACTGTAAAAGGAACATATATCCAAAATATTACTGTTTCTGCATCTATGGGTCTTGGTTTTAAAGTAGTAATCAATCAATAATTATTTTTATAAAAAATAATTTCTATTAAATAGATTAATCTTTTTATGGTTAATCTATTTTTTTTAATAATAAAAAAGTTATATTTATAAAAAAATGTTGTATAATTATTATGTTGATTGGGATTAAGATATCCTTAGACTTTTATATACTTTTTAATATTTTTTCTTTCATCCTGATCAACATTTTTAGATTTCACCCCTTTGAGAGCTAAAAAGACTATAGGTTCCTTAAGCACAGACTAGCTTAAGGAATTTTTATTTTTAGTCAATATTTCATATTTTATGATTGTTATTTATTATGTTAATACTATTTATTAACAATATATTTTAAATCTTTTGGTATCTTTTTTGTTAAGTTAATAAGTTTATCATTATTAATTACAACAGTGTCCTCAATTCTTACCCCACCAACATTTTCTAAATAAATTCCAGGTTCAACAGTTATAACATGATTATTTTCTAAAATGGTATTACTTATTTTATTGACTACTGGAACTTCATGAACTTCTAACCCTACACCATGTCCTGTTCCATGACCAAATAAACCATTATATTTTGTATTGTCTATGTAATTTCTACATGCTAAATCAATATCACTTGCCTTTGTTTTAGGCTTACATTTTTTTAATCCTAAAGCTTGTGCTTGTTTTACAATTTCATAGATTTCAAGCATTTGTGGATTATTACATTTTTTTCCTACAACAAAACTTCTTGTCATATCACTTGCATAATTTTTATACATGCATCCTAAATCGATTGTAACCATATCACCATCTTTTATCTTGTAATCACTTGGTTTATGATGTGGTTTAGCACCATTTTTATTAGCAGCTACAATCGGATCGAACGAATTTTTTTGTCCACCCAACTCTAATATTTTAATTGAAATTTGTTTGGCAATCTCTTTTTCAGTATAACCTGGTTTTATCCATGTTCAAACTCATTCAATAACTTTACATATTATATCAGCCGATGCTTGTAAAAGCTTTAGTTCTTGTTTTGTTTTAATTGCTCTTAATCAATTTGATTGAATAGGGATAAAGTTTAGATCTTTTAATAAATCAAGATGCCCAAGATTTAAATATTCTTTTTCTATTAATAATTTTTTTATTTTTAGTTTTTTAATTGCTTTATCAATCAAGTTTTTAGTAGTATTTTTTGCATCTAAAATTCATACATCAGCATCTTTTAATGTTTTTTTAGCTACTAATTCATATCTTGAATCAGTAATAAAAACCATTTGCTTTTTACTATTAATAATTATGATCCCAAAACTTGTATCTAAGCTAGTTAATCAAAAACGGTTAATGGAACTTAATAGCATCATGCCATCACCTTTATTTTTTTTTATAAAATCATTAAGAATTTGTATTTTAGTCATTTTTTTCTCCTTTAAAATATGATAATGAATCAATCAAATTAATCAAAATAGTTTCTATCATTATCTTTGCTTTTGCTTGATTTTGCTCATTTATTTTATTATTTATTATTTTATCTACTATTTTTAAACAAACAAATTTTTTATTCAATTTATAACAAACTTGATTAATTGCACATGCATTATTATCAATACAACTACTTAAACTATTTTTAAAAAAATTGTTTAATGCTATTTTTTTTTGATCATAAATAGTTTCGCAACTATATACTATACCTAATTTATATTGAAAATTTCCATAATTTAACAATTCCATTATTTGATTATTAATTTTAGTATCACAATCAAATTTACTTGGTAATTCTGGAATTTGATTTAGTTCAAATCCTAAGTTAGTTGCATCAACATCACAATAGCTACATTTATCAGCAATTAAAACATCAAGTTCTTCTACTAAATTAACACCTAAACAAGTACCTATATTTAAACACAAATCAATGTTAAAACTATTAATCATTAAACTTGCTGCAATAGATGCATTTACTTTACCAAATCCACAAAAACATATAATTGCATCTTGTTCATTAAAAGTTTTAACAACATAAAACTTGTGATTAACAATATTATGGCTAAAAACATCTTTAAATTTACCTTTTAACAAATCAACACATTCATTTTGATCTTGTATAATAATACCTATCATAATGTTTATATTATATCTAATTATTAATTATGTTGTTTTATTATATTAATTAAATTTTGATAAGCTTCTATTGTTAAATTTGCATATGGCCAGTTGCTTATTCAATTTAATAAATTAACAGCTACATTTCAGTCCAGTTTTGGTTTTTTATTAAATAATAATTTATTTGAAAAATATATTTTACTCTTAATTATTTCGGAACTTAAATAATTATTTTGGTCATTAAAATCATATGCTCAAATAAAATTTAAACTTTGTGCTAAATGTTGACTAGTTTTATTAAACCATCTTGTTCCCCATATTAGAATTTGATTATCTTGCTTTGTTGAAAACCATTCTTGAATAAAAAAACTAATTAGTCGCTTAAAACTATAAAGGTGGTTTGTTTGTTTTTTAATATTTCTAAAATCTTTATCTAAATAAAATGTTATTTCATATAAATCAAATAAACTCGAGATGCTAATAAAACCAATTATATTTTCATCTTTCATTATAAAATAAATACATTTGTAATCATCTTGATGGGTATTAATGAAATGTGATGCTAAATCATAACTTATATTTTCAGAACAATGCATTAAACAATTTTCTTTCAAATCTAAATGATTTTTTTGCATAAATGATAGATATTTATCTAAATCATTAATAGTAACTCTTTTTAAACTATATCCATATTCTAATATATAATTTTGCTTTAAATTTTGATCTTGAATATCATTTTTATATTGTTTAGTTATAGAATCATATAATTCAATAAAACATTTATTTATATCATCTTCTAAAAGTTTTCTAAAATATTCAATGTTGTTAACATCTTTATCAGTTCTATTTGGTTCAAGTTTATCACAGCAAAAAATTAATTTATCTAAAATAGTTAATTCTTCATTTACAAAATTAAATGGTAATGTATGTTTTTTAATCGCATTTAATATCATTTTATTTTTAAAGTTATAGAGATTGTATAAATAATAACTTGCAACTGGTCCATGAAGTGTTTTAATAGGCATTTTATCAAGATTCATTATTTCATAAGCAATATATTCAAGTTGATTATTATCCATACATTTACATAAGTCATGATATAAACCAGCTCTTCAAGCATCAGTAGCAAATTTAGGGTCATGTTTTTTCATAATGTTTTTTGCATACTTAGCAACTCTCATTGAATGTTTCAAACGATTATCATTCATATATACTTTTAAAAATTGTTCTGGATATAATGTATGCCAAACAATATAATCTAAAACGTTTTTATTTAATTGGTTATTTGCTATAAGATTAGTAAAATCACTGGATGCAGCATCGATATTATTTCCTTGAATTGTGATTGCATTATATTTTCTTATTAATAATGTATCTATTTTATGATCTCTTTGATAAACAAGTAATTTTACCATCTTTAATATTTCTTGATATGATTGTCATGTGCTAAAAGATAGTAATTGATCATTTCCAATTAGAAAATAAAGCTCATCATTACAAAATTTTTCTTTAAAATATTTTATTAAATCAATGGAATAATTAATTTCATGATTTGAAACATTTATTTCATAATCATCAATTGCAAAATAACTATAATCTTGAATTGCTAATTTTAGCATTTCTAATCGATGAGTTGAATTAGCTCTTAAATATTTATAATCTACATTTTTCGTTGGTACAAAAAACAGTTTATCAGCTTTTATTTGTTTAAAAGCGGCATTTGCTATTGAAATATGGCCATTATGTATTGGATCAAAACTACCACCAAATATAATTATTTTCATATGTTTTATTATATTATAATATTACTTGCATATTAATTTATGTTATAATATTATAAACACAAAGGGGTGTTATGAAATTTAAAAACAAAAAAAACAAATTAAAAATTTTGAGTATTTTTGGTATTTTATCTACAACGGTAATTATTACTACTCCAATTTTATTGAATAAAAATCCAATAATTTTAACTAATTCAAATAATCAAGCAAATTATATAAATAATCGTGCTGATCAAAGTTTATATAATAGCTTTGAAGTTAATGCTGAAACCAATTTTTCATTATTTAGTGAAGTCTTTCCAAATGATAAAGGATTTGGTGGGGATTGAACTAATGCATTCAATTACAATAATCAGGCTTTTATTGAACAAAAAAAAGCTAATCTTCAAACTTATTTAAACAACAACAAAACTAAAGTACTTAAAAATCCTAATGATAATATGACTATTTTAATTGAAGAATTTACAAAACCTAGTGGTGGAAATAATCAATTTAATGTTATTTGAAAAGTTAATGAAACTGTTAATGGCGTTGTTAATACTCTAACTCCAGATCCATCTTTAATTGAAATTAATTTAAAACAAGTAGGAAATCATTTACCTGCTGTAAGAAATTTACCAAAGTATATATCTGAAAAAGTAAAAGCTTTATCACAAACAGAGATTGATTCTTTAACTGTTAATCAAATAAAACAATGAATTGCTGATTATTTTAATGAAAACAAAGCAGATCTACCTAATGATTTTTTTCCAACATCTGGAACTTTTACTTTAAATAATTTATCAAAATATGATGATAAGATTAATATTACTAAAACTGGAGTTTCTATTGCAGAAGTAGGATTGGGGAGAGGTGAATCTGAAATTGTAATTCCACCAATTGATGAAATAACATTTACTCAACCATCTGATAATACAAATAATAAACCTATTGATAAAAATTATGATGGCGATAATTGACAACCATATGTAATATTTGGAACTTCAGGCGCTTTCTTAATAATTCTTGCTATTTTGATTATTTTCTATATTAGAAAGCGTTCTAAGAACAAAAAAGCAGCAGTTGGTGATTAGTTATTTTTATATATTAAATTAATAATGCATTTATATATAACTATATTGATTAAATAAAAGTGGCTAACACAACCACTTTTATTTAATCTCTATATCTATATGATTCAAGTTTTTCAATAACTTTATTAATATCTCTGTTTCTTCATTCTTTATTTCTTGTTATGTAATTATCTGCAATTTTTTTGTAAAATACCTTTTTTAAAATTCAACTAATAAAAATAATAACTAATAAAATTGTAAATAATAAACCAACAGCTAAACCGATATATTTAATAATTGGAACTATTTCAACTAAAGTTGTATTCCCACTATTTGGATCCAATAATTCACCTGCACCTATTGAATTAAAAATATCTTCAATACAAAATGCTGCTCATCCTAATGCTGCTAATATAAAAGCAAATGGAACAGCAAGGATTACAAGTACATTTGAACATATTTTTGACATACTTGAGAATATTTTATAAACAATATACATATAACCTCTTTGCTTATTATGTATTAATTATACTAAAAAAAAGATAATTATCCATACTTATATAAAAATAAGTAATGATTTTCAATAAATGTTTTATAATATAAATGCAATATGCCAAAGAAAGTAACGGGTTAGTCTTAAAAATGTTACCTAGGTGTTTATTGAAATACATATACACGTATCCAATAAAGTAAGCACTTTTGGCATGAGCTAAAAGTGCTTATTGCATATTGTCAAAAAGAAAGGATGTTATTTGTGAAAGATATTATTCTTAAAAAACAACAACAAGTAAAAGAAATATCAGAACTTATTAACAAATCTAAATCCTTTATTTTGTTTGAATATCAAGGTTTAACTGCAGCTGAAATTACTGCTCTTAGAAAAGAATTATTTGCTAAAGGATCTCAAATGAAGGTTCTTAAAAATAATATTATTGATAGAGCGTTTAAAGAAAGTAAAATTGCTGAATTTGAAACTATGATGACTGGACCTAATGCTCTATTATTTGCATTAGAAGATGAAATGTCTATTTTTAAAAGTTTATACGAAGTTTCAAAACAACATGATTTTATCAAAATTAAAGGTGGGTACTTTAACTCTAAGTTTGTTAGTGCTGATGAAGTTAAAGCAATTGCTGCAATTCCTAATCGTGAAGTTTTATACAGTATGTTATTATCATGCTTAACATCACCGATTAGAAAAGTGTTATATGCATTGAAAGCAGTTGCTGAAACAAAACCTCAATAATTAAATTAAAAATATAATGAAAGGAAATGAACTATGGCTAAAATAAGTGCACAAGATTTAATTGCATCTCTAAAAGAAATGACAATTTTAGAAATTAATGATTTAATCAAAGCTATTGAAGAAGAATTTGGTGTATCAGCAGCTGCTCCAGTAGCAGTTGCAGGTGCAGCAGCTGGAGCTGATGCTGGTGCAGCAGCTGGTGGAAACGTTACAATTAAATTAACAGATGCTGGAGCAAACAAAGTTAATGTTATTAAAGTTGTAAGAGAAATTACAGGTTTAGGATTAATGGAAGCAAAAGCATTAGTTGATACTACTCCTTCTGTAATTAAAGAAGATGTTAAACCAGAAGAAGCACAAGAAATGAAAAAGAAATTTGAAGAAGCTGGTGCTAAAGTAGATATAGCATAATTTAAGTTTAATTTATTAATAAAATAAAAGATCGGCACAATGCTGATCTTTTATTTTACTTACAATATATTACATTATTAACATTTATAAAATTCTACTTTAAACTCAACTTCTCATAGCAGGTTAACATGATGCAGTCTTTGTGATTCAATAATAAATGGTTTTGTAGTATCAACAAGGTATTTTTCATTTGAATCTTCATATACAAATTCAAGCATTCCCTTGATTACTACTAATTTAGCTCAAACACCAGCTGCTGTAGCATGAGCATTTTTTATTCCTTCAGGACATGTTTGGTTATTAAAAACAGGTGTAGAACTTAAAAATACTTCATTTTTCATTTTAAACCTCATAAATATTTTCTAATATTATATCATATAATAAATGATGATAATTTATATAAGGAGTTGATAATGATAAAACTAAAATACAAACCCGGAACAAAACCTGTACCAATGCTAATGTATTATAAAGATGTTAACCAAGAAGTTTATAATGAACTTTCTAGCAGTCAAGATATTAAGATTAAGCAAAATGAATTTTCAACTAATTACAATCATATTTGAAACATTGGAGCATATATTATATATGATGATCAAAAAGTTATTTCATGTGTTTGTAGTGAAATTAGTAATTTAATATGACTATTTAGAACTATTTCAAAACCAATCATATGAGAAATTGATGATTCAATTTTGTCAATTTTAAAAAATGAACTAAATGAATATTTTGAACACGATTTTGAAATAATATAATTTTTGATTATAATATTTATGAAAGGAGATAAATATTATGTCAAATAACAAATGTCAATGCAATAATTGTAATTGTGGCGAAAATTGTAATTGCGATGAAAACAATTGTAACTGTAATAATTCTAAATAATTATAATTATTAAAATCAAAGCCAGGGCAATAGCCCTGGCTTTTGCTTTATAATATATTAAAAATAATTATGAATAAGATTATTGTTAAAGTTTAACATAATTTATTTTTGAGTTAATATAAGATAAATGTTATTGCTAAAACAAATTTATTTTATATTTGATTATTTTTTTATTTTAATTTGAGAATAAAACAAATTGCCTTCATATTATTTTTGTTTTTCAAAAAGTAATTTCTCATATTCACAAAATCTTGTTTATTTTCCTTTTTATTTGCATTCTTAATTATTTTTAACATATTAAATAAACCTTCATCTTTAATTAATCCTTTAATTGTAACTAATGAAAAGTCAAACATTTTATAGTCAAGAATTTCAAGATCCGATTTTTTAAATGTTTCTATTCACAATGATTCACTTAGAGGAAAAGGTTTTAAATTGATAACTTGTTTCATATCATTAGAATATTTTTCAGTTTCATCATTTAATATACAAATATCATGAGTTAAAATAATTCCACCTTTTTTTAAATGTTTTTTATATTCATTTAGAAAGAGGTTTTTATCTTTACACATTGTTAATAAAGCTTCATTGATGATAATATCAAATTTTTCATTATTAAAATTCATATCAAGTGCATTCATGTTGAAAACTTTTATATAATTTTCTAATTTTTTATCTTTTATATTTTTTTTAGCTATTTCAATAACTTCAGAATTAATATCAATGCCATATAATTTACATTTAAGATGTTTTCATAAGTACATTAATGAAAAACCTCGATTACATGAAATTTCAAGAATTTTTAATTGTGACATATTAGAATAATTTTTTTTAATATAATTGATTAAATAATTTGTTGCCTTAATTCCACCTGGCCTCAATCTTTTCTTACCAAGCTTTGCTAAAAACTCATGACCCATCATTTTATTTTGCATTATCTACTCCTTATTATTTTGTTAATTAAAAATATAATTTATTATGATAAAAAATGGAATCTAGATTGCTAATAGCTTTAACTAATATAATTATATATTTTTTTTAAAAATAAAAAAATATTTTATAATAAATGTATGAATAATAAAAATGAATATGATGTTGTTGTTATAGGTTCTGGTAATGGTGGTCTAATTGCTGCCACAAGATGTGCTAAATATGGTTTAAAAACACTTTTAGTAGAACAACACAATACTCCTGGTGGTTTTGCTAGTAGTTTTGTAAGAGGAAGATTTGAATTTGAACCAGCATTACATGAACTTGGTAATTTAGGTAATGAATATAATCAGAGAGGGTTATATAAAATTTTTAAAGATCTTGGAATTGAAGTTGAGTGAAATTTAATTCCAGAGGCTTTTCATTTGATTTGTGGTGACAAAAATAATCAAAAGCATTTTATTCTTCCTTTTGGAGTGGAAGAGTTTGCTAGAAAATGTGATGAATACGTTAAAGGATCATATGATAAAGTAATTAAGTTTTTATCAATGTGTGAAGACTGTTATAATGCTGTTCAGTATATTGCAGAAATGAAAGGTAATCCTGATAGAGAAGTATTAATGAAAAAATATCCAAATTACTTAACAACTGCAACATATACACTTCATGAAGTTCTTAAAAAAATGAAAATGCCAAAAGAGATTAAATATATTATTGAATCTTATTGAACATATTTAGGAACAAAACCATCTGAAATTGTGTTTCAATTATATGCTGTGATGTTTTATGAATACATTAAGTATAATGCATATATTCCTACATATAAATCACATGAAATATCTCAAGCAATAGCTTGTCGTTTTCAAGAATTAGGTGGAACAATTTGATATAACACTAAAGCACTAAAAATAGATATTCAAGAAAATAAAGTTGTAGGTCTTAACACAACAAATGGTTATATTAAAACAAATCATATTATTTCTAATGTTTCTCCACAATTAGTATTTTCTAATATGATTGAAAAATCACAACTTCCAGAATATGCAAATAAATTGATTGCAAGAAGAAAACCAGGTAGTCAAGGATTTTGTGTTTATTTAGGTTTAAATAAAACAGTTGAAGAATTAGGATTTAAGGATTATTCTTTCTTTGTATATAGTTCAATGGATCATAATAAAATAGCTAAAAATATGGAATCAATTGAAAACAATAATGACTACATAGTTGTTGCACTTAATGTAGCAAATAAAAATGCATCTCCACAAGGAACATCTATTTTATCTTTTACTACATTATTTGAAGATGCTTGAAATGATGTTGATGTAAAAGATTACTTTAAAATTAAAAATGAAATAGCAAAGCGATTTATTGAAGATTTTGAACAAAGAATGAATATAAATATTAAACCATATATAGAAGAAATTGAAGTTGCTACTCCTATAACTTTTGCTAGATATACAGGATCTGCAAATGGTGCAATTTATGGATACAAAAATTTTGTTAATGATTCTTCATATGTTCGTGGTAGAAATATGAATAATTTTGACAAGATTAATGGTTTAATTTTCTGTGGAGGAAATTCATATTTTACTCATGGTTATTCAATTACATATGCTTCTGGAAATACTGCAGCAAATAGAACATATGGTAAAATAATGGAATCAAAGAGAGGTAAAAATAATGGATAAAAATAAAAAATACATATTTAAAGGCTCATTATTTTCTGCAAAATTTGATATGTTAGCTGCTAAGAAATTGCCAACTAAATCATATAAGAAAGTTTTAAATTCTTCAAATAAAGAAATAAGAACCCAATATCATGTTAATGAATTAGCTAATCAACTTCATCCAGTTAAAATGGAATTAATTGTTGATAAGATAATAAATGAATCTATTGATACAAAATCATATATTCTTAAATCCACAAATAATCAAGCCTTACCATATTTTAGACCAGGTCAATATATCAGTTTAAAGCTAAAAATAAACAATACATACATATCAAGACCTTATTCAATTTCAAGTTCTTGTAGTGATGCATTAAATGGTTTTTATAGAATTACAGTTAAATTGAAACCTAATGGGTATGTTTCAAATTTTATTTTCACTAATTTAAAAGAAAAAGATGTTATTGTTGCATCAGGTCCACAAGGTGAATTTTATTATGATGATTTAAGAGATCCAAAAGATATAATTGCAATTGCAGGTGGCAGTGGTATAACCCCTTTCTTAAGTATTGCTAAAGCAATAAATGAAAATATTCTTGATTTAAATTTAACAATTTTATATGGATGTAAAAATGAAAATGATATTTTGTTTAAGAATGAATTGGATGAAATAGTTAAGACATCAAATAATAAAGTTAATGTTGTCTATGTTTTATCTGAATCTAATAATAGTAGTTATCAATTAGGATTTATTAATCTTGATTTAATTAAAAGGTATTATAAACAAAATAATGCAATTTGATTTTGTGGATCAAAACAAATGTATAAATATGTAATGAATGAAATAAGACCTTTAAATATAGAACAAAAATTAATTAGATCAGAAGCTCATAATGATATTGGATTACCAAGCGATTATTCTGAATATCGAAATTTAAATAATCAACATACATACAAAATTAATATTAAGCAATTTGATAAAGAATGAACAATTACTGCTAATGCAAATGAAACAATTATTGTAAATCTTCAAAAAGCAGGGATAACTATTAAATCTAATTGTTTAACAGGTTTATGTTCTTGATGTAAAATTAAAGTTAATAAAGGACAAGTTTTTGTTCCATCAATATACGATAAAAGAAGAGAAGCTGATAAATTGAACAATATTTATCATTCTTGCTGTAGTTTTGCAGTATCTGATTTGGAAATTGAAGCATATTAATTATTACTTAACTATATTATTAACATTAATGATTTTAGCTCCATATACTTTTTTAAGATAATCTATTGCTTCAACATATTCATGTTCACTAAAACATTCAACACCATCTTTTAAAACAACAACATTATATCCTAATTGAAAAGCATCAGCTGCTGTATGTCGAATGCACATATTAGCATGCAAACCAGTTAAAATTACTGTTTTAATTGATAATTCTTTTAATAAAATATCTAAATCTGTTTGAAAAAAACTACTATATCTTCTTTTGTTAACAATAAAATCATTTTTAGTTGGCTTTAATTCGTCTATAACTTGTGCTCCATAGCTACCAACTATTGCATGATCACCTCAAAGCTTCAGTTCTTTATCTATTCCTTTGATATGTGCATCGTTACAATATATTACTGGTATATTACTTTTTCTAGAATATTTAACAAGTTTATTAATATTAGGAATTATGTTATTAGCTCTTTCACATTTTAATTTACCTGTTACAAAGTCATTTAGCATATCAATTACTAATACAGCACAATTATTCAATTTCATTTTTACTCCAAAAAATTTTTTTAAATAATAAATAACACTAATAATATTATATAGATAATATTAAGTTTTCCAAAAAAAGATTTTAACGTTTTTAGTGCACTTGCAAAGTAATTTTATTTTGTAATAATTATATATAGGTAGATATGAGCAAAATCACTAATTGAATTGAAAATGATAAGAATGAAACAATCAATGTTAATGTAAATAATGAATCATTAACTAAAATTTTATTCTCATATCAGGATCCAGAAAGAAAAACTAAAGTATTGAATAATGATCAGGATAAAACAGTTAAACTTGATGATTTTAATATAAAAGAAGAAAATACTAGTAACAAAACTAAGACTATTAAATTTAAACAAACATCAGAAATAAAAGAAAGTAAGTATCAAAAAGAAGAAAAAAAAGAAACAAGTAATATAAAAAAAACAAAAACAATAGGTAATGAAACAATTAGAATTCTTGATGAAAATAGTTGTGCAACTAAACACTTTCAACCAACAACAAAAGAAATTGAAGAATTTAAACCTAAGAAAGAATTAGAGTTAGAACAAAAACCAACTAATGTAGAGAATCAAGAACTTAAAAAGGAATCAAAAAAAGATAAATTTCGAAAAAAATACTCAGTACCATCTTTTATTAGAATAGAATCAAAATTTTCATTTATTTCAATGTTGTTTTCATTGTTAATATTTAGTATTGGTTTATCTTGTTTAATTGCTACAGTATATGCTTATTTTAAATTAAATCAATCACCATATTTATTTATTCCAAGTTCAATATTTGGATTTATTAGTTTAGCTTATTTTAGTTTAAATGCTTCTAGATATAATTTTTTCAGAAAAGAAATAAAATTAAGTGATGGAGAATTTGATAAAGAAAATCCATTAATGTCAATCAAGAGAATATACAAAAGGTTATGTATTGCAAATTTTAATTTAAATTGATTTTGTGCAATTGTTTATTTATGATGTATTTTAGGAATTGGAATGATTTATTTAATATCATATTTTATAAATTTATTTCAATATACTATTAATGATTTTGGGAATTTAACAGTTAATGGTGATATTACACCATTTATTACTGTTTGATCATTAGCTTCTGTTTGTTTTGTATTATTTCCTTTGCAAGTTATATTAAATATCTTTAATAGAAATAGAAAGTTTGCGATTGATGCATTTTACAAAACTGAAATTATATCTTTAGAATTACAACATCAGTATAAAAAATCTGCTAAGTGAAAATGAATTATTTTATTAATAACTTCTATTTTGCTATTAACATTACCTGTTATTATAACTTATTTTGTGTTAAAGAAAAAAGGTACAACCGCATTTAAATTATTTGCTAAATAAGAATTATTTATATTGATTTCATCAATTAAGTAATGTGTTATATGTATTAGAATCATTTTTTTCATAGTAAGATAATAAATCACGTATAGAAAATAATGATTGATAATTAAGATTCAGTTTTTTAAAATTTTGAACTGCTAGATTAAAATTATAACTAAAAATGCTTATTATAGATATTGATTTTGCTCCAAGTTCTTTTAAAACATTAGCAGCTTTTAATACTGATTCACCAGTTGTTATTAAATCTTCAATTAAAAGAACATTCTGATTTTTAACCTCACATCCTTCTAAAAGTTTTTTTGTTCCATGATCTTTTGCTGAACTTCTAACATAGCCATTTGGTTTTTTTAATTTGTTTGCAACAAAACTTGATCATGCAATTCCAGCAGTTGCTGTTCCTACTACCACATCTATTTCTTTTGGATTAATTAACTTTATTAATGATTTATATACCTTTACATATAAAGATGGATAATTTAATATTTTTCTATTGTCACAATAAACATTAGATTCAATTCCAGAAGCAAATATGATTTTTTGATTAAGATCAACATTATATATTTTATAGTTGACTAACTGATCAAATATTTTATTTTTTTTGTTCATATTCATCTCCTATAACTTTACCATTTATAATTGTTTTAATCACTCGACCATATAAATTTGTATTGATAAATGGTGATCAATTACTCTTTGAATAAATTCTATCATTTTTTAAATTAAATTTATAAGTGGGATCAATAATTATTAAATTTGCCTTATATCCTTTTTTTATTTTTCCATATTTAATTAATCCTAATGCATTAGCTGGATTAGTACTGTAACATTGTTCAATTTTTTGCATACTTATCATTTGTTTATTAAACATTTTTAACAATATATATAAAGCAGTATCTATTCCAGGAAAACCATAACATGTACTTTCAAGTTTTTCACGTAATAAATGAGGAGCATGATCTGTTGCATATATAGCATTATCATCTTCAATAAATTTTGATAAAATAAATTCTTGATCATCTTTTGATTTTAATGATGGCTTAACTTTATTTAGTTTTTGATTCTTAAAAATTGAATCATTTAAGATTAAATGATGAGGAGCAAATTCATATGTTAAATTATTAAATATTTGTTTTAATAATAAAACATTCTCATATTCTTTTTTAGAGCTTACATGACATATATGAATTCTTGTATTATTATTGCTAAATAAATCTTTTATTTTTAAAATATCATCATTTTCTGCATGAAATAAATATAGTGTATCTAAATTAAATATTTTTTTATCTAGCTTAGTTAAATCAAAATCCATACTACCAGTTGTTTCATTTAAAAAAATTTTAATTCCAAGTGCATATTTAAGCATTTGTTTAACTTCTTTATATGTCGAATTATTATTTAAACCAATGTAGCATTTTGCTTCAACTAATGATTGCTTCATCAGCATTAATTTTAAATTTAAATTTTTCATAGAAGTAGTAGTCGGTTTAGAGTTTGGCATATCACAAAATAATGTTATACCATTTTTATAGCAAGCAATTGATCCAGAATAAAATGTTTCTTTATGTGATTGATTTAAATCTCTCATATGTGTATGCATATCAATCATACCTGCTAAAACATAATTATTTTTTGCATCAATTATATTCAATGTTTTAGTATTTATTTTTCCAGGTAAACAAATATTTTCTATAATATCATCTTTGATTAAAATATCAACAATATCACCCGTTGATAGTTTAGCATTTTTAATTACAGTTTTCATTTAAATCCTCCAGTATCAATTGTAAGCTTAATTTTGGATTTTTTGATAAGGTAACTTCTCTTCCTATTACAATGTAATCTGCACCATTATTAATAGCTTGACTTGGAGTCATGATTCTTTTTTGGTCATTAGCATCAGCATTCAATCTCACCCCTGGACAAATTGTAATAATTTTGTCATTGATTGTTTTAATACTTTTTGCCTCATGTGCAGAACAAATCACAGCATTAATATTTAATTTGTTAAGAGATTTAACTCTAATATTAAAAGCTTCATCAATACTAATGTCATTTAAGAATGCATTATTAAAATCATCTTGACTAAAACTTGTTAAAGCAATTACATAAGCAACTAAAGTTTTGTTTAAGTTTAATGATTGAATTTTTTTAATACATTCATTGCCAACACTCGCATGTATAGTTGTAATCATTACATTTTTTTTTATAATGCTTTCTAATGCTTTTATTGTTGTGTTAGAAATATCATTTAGTTTTAAATCTAGAAATATTTTTTTTCTTTTAGATTTTAAATAATTAATAATATCTAGACCGTAATTTAAATAAGCTTCAAGACCAACTTTATATATTGAAATATCATTTCCTAAAATATCAATCATTTGTTTTGCTTGGCTGAATTTTGAAAAATCAAGAGCAATTATTATTTTATTTTTCATATTTATTCCTTTCTATGGGCAATTCCTTGAAGTTCAAAGATATTATTAATTTTATTTTCTTTACAATACAAGATTAAATCATTTACTATTTTTTCAATGATAGCTGGTTTAGTCAATAATATAGTTCCAAGACCAACAAGACTTGCTCCAGCCATGATCATTTTTATGACATCCTCATAATTACTTACACCACCACAAGCAATAATTGGTATTTTAACAACTTGATAAACTTGATAGACCATTCTTAATGCAACTGGAAAAACTGCAGGACCACTTAAACCACCGAAAGTATTACCTAATAAAGGTTTTTTATTTTTTATATCTATTTCCATTCCAAGTAATGTATTAATTAAACATAATGCATCAGCACCACCTTCTTGTGCTGCTAATGCAATTTCTTTAATATCTGAAACATTTGGTGATAGTTTAACAATAAGAATCTTGTTTTTTAATATTTTTTTAATTCTTGATGTTATTTCTTTGACTACTTTTTTATCTGTACCAAATGACATGCCTCCACATTTTACATTAGGACATGAAATATTAAGTTCTACCATTTTAATTTCTTTTAAATTATTTATTTTTCTTGCCATCTCTTCATATTCTTCAATTGTATTACCATTAATATTGATAATGATGTTTTCATTAAAATCTAAGTGTGGGTAAATTTCATTAACAAATTTATTAATTCCAGGATTTTCCAAACCTATGCAATTTAGAATACCTGATGGAGTTTCAGCAATTCTAACACCTTGATTACCATCTCTAGGTTCTAATGTTAATCCTTTTAAGGTAATTGCACCTAATGATTTTGGTTTTATAAAATCTTTAAATTCATTACCATATCCATAACATCCACTAAGACTAATCAATGGATTATCAAAATCAATATTAAAAAATTTAGTTTTTAAATACTTACTCATGATTAAACTCCAAAATGTCCATATTAAAAATTGGTCCATTATCACAAACTTTTAACATTCCCTTTTTGGTTTTTATTGAGCAACCCATACATGCACCAAACCCACAACCCATTCTATTTTCAAATGAACCATATGTTTCGATATTAAGCTCTTTAGCAATTTTATATGTTTTAGCCATTAATATTTCAGGACCACAAGTTAAGATTACATCAGGCTTAAATTCATTAATTGTATTTTTTAAAATTTTAATAGGATTTGCTTTAATACCTAAACTTCCATCATCAGTTGTTATAACTAATTCAGAATTTAAATGGGAATAGTATTTTTTTGTATTAAATAGTGATTTTGTTCTAAATCCTAATATCAATTTAATTTGATTATCTTGAGAATTTATCTTAGAAAAAAAATGCATTGGAAATATTCCTGTTCCACCAGCAACAATTAGAATTTTTTTATTCTTATATTTTTCAAAATGATTTCCTAATGGACCAATTACATCAATAACATCACCACTTACATATTTACTTAAGATATCTGTGCCTTTACCAACAATGTTATAAACAAAACTTAATGTTTTTTGTTTTTCATCATAATCAAAGATGGCAATAGGTCGTTTAAGAATTTTAGAAGAATCGTTTATACCGATCATAAAAAAATTACCAGGTTTAATATTTGAAAAAAACTTTCATTCAATTTTTAGTAAATATTGATTATTAGAAAGTTTTTTGTTTTCAACTATCTTCACTGGTATATTCTTAGTCATTTTTAAAATTTAACTCCTCTAAATTATAAACTCTTTCACAAAAAACACATCTTGCTTTATTTTTTTTAATTTCAAAAAGACTATAAATATTTTTTTCATTATTTGAAATACATTTACTTGTTTTACATTGAAATATATTTTTTGCACTATCTGGAAGTTCACAGATTATTTTTTCTATAATTTTTCCATCTTTAATATAATTTATTGTACAACCAGGAGACATTAGTGAGATTTTATTAAATTCACATTCTGAAATAATTTTATTTTCAATTTTAATAATTCCTTTATATCCCATTTTTTTACTTTTTAAATTAAAAGCTACTGATATCATTTGTTTTTTATCATTTATATCTAACTGGCTAAATAATTTCTGTGTAGCATTATTTTTTATGTGATCTATAACTACTCCATTTTCAATTGCTGATATTTTAAGATGTGCCATTATTCTATCTCCTTTTCTAATCCTAATGCAATAGTTAACATTGCTTTTCTTACATGAACACCATTTTCTGCTTGTTCAAAATACTTGGCATATTTTGTATCATCTACATCTTTTTCAATTTCATCAACACGAGGTAACGGGTGTAAGATAATTAAATTGTTTTTAACTTTTTTTAGATGATCTTTTTTTAATACAAAATAATTTTTAACTCTATCAAATTCATCAGCTGAAGAAAATCTTTCTTTTTGCATTCTTGTCATGTATAAAACATCTACATCTTTTATAACATCTTCAATGTTTTCAAATTCTGATCATTTAGTTTTATTTTTATTTAAATGTTCTTTTACATAATCTGGCATTGATAAGAATTTTGGAGAAATAAATATTAAATCATTTTTAAACATAGAAAGAGCCATAGCTAAACTATGACATGTTCTTCCATATTTTAAGTCACCAACAATTGCTACTTTCAAACCAGTGATTCTTTTTTGTTCTTTTAAAATTGTATACAAATCTAATAATGTTTGTGATGGGTGTTGATTTGATCCATCTCCTGCATTTAAAATTGGAATAGTTGAATTGAATGAAGCTCATCTAGCTGCACCATCATTTGGATGTCTCATTACTATTGCATCACTATACTTATCTAACATTTTTATAGTATCAGCAAGTGTTTCTCCTTTTTGGATTGATGTGTTCTCACTTGTAGCAAAACCAATAACCTTACCACCTAATTGATTAATCGATGTTTCAAATGATAATCTAGTTCTTGTTGAGTTTTCAAAAAAAACACACGATATCACTTTGTTAGAAAGGATGTTCGTGTGTTGTTGATTTTCAAATTTTTTAGCTATTTCTAAGACTTTTAAAATCTCTTCTTTTTTCATGTCTTTAATACTAATAAAGTTTTTCATTAAATTTAACTCCAAATTTATTCTATGAGAATAATACTATATTTTTTTAAAAAAAATGATAATATTATTTAAAATATTAAATTGTTAGTGTGAGGTCACTATGATTTCTAATTTTTCATTTATTAAAAAAAATAATGGTAATAGAAATTTAATCCATTTTCATGGTTTTACAGCTTGTAAAGAAGCATATCCTTTATTACAAGAAATTTGTCAAGAACATGGAATAAATTATTATGGTCTGGATTTTCCTGGTCAAGGTAATTGTGAAATATCAGAATCTGACAAACCAACAATGGAATATTTAGTTGATTATGCAATACAATTCATTGAATCATTAAACTTAGATAGCTTTATATTATCAGGTCATTCTATGGGTGGGGCAATTGCGGTTATGGTAGCTGCTAAACTTAATAGCAAAAAGGTTGATTTTTTATTACTAGAAGATCCAATAAATCCCGGTTTATCTAAAAAGGAAGTGGAATCAATTCACGAAAGATTAAAATTACAAGCAAGATATTTTAAATTTATTAATGATCGGATTGAGCTAGTAGATATGGATTCAAAAAGAAAATTATGATACTCACAATTAGCTAATAGCGTGTGTTCAAGTGATTTTTTATCAAATTTAAAAATTAATTACAACTACTGTAATTATGTTATGAATGTTATATTTGGAGAATTAGATATGCTAGTAAATGTTAATTCATCATTTAACTTTTTTTCAAAGATTAGAAAAGTAAATTTTGAAAAAATTAATTTTGCTTTACATAGCCCTCATTCTGAAAATCCATCTGAATATAAAGAAAAAGTTGGAAAGATTTTAAAATAATTTAAAATATTTTTAAATATAATTATATTGTAAACAATGGCAAAAAGTAAGTTTGTATCATTTATTTCGTTTTTATTGTTATCTATTTTTTTTACAGGAATAGCAGGTTTTGGTATTTGATATTTTGTAATAAAACCAAATAATCAAGTAATTAAAAAAAATGATTCTACAGAAGGTAACACTTTACCTGATCAAGATCCAAATTATGGGAATCAATCACCAAATTCGTCAAATATACCTGAAATTACTATTGAATCTACGAAAACAATTAATGAGGGTGAAACATTAATTATTAGTCCTATGTTTGCAAGTTATCCAAATGTTGACTCATCAAATATGAATTATAATTGACAAAAATTTAATCCATCAAGTAATTCATGAGAAAATATTCCAGATCAAATGAATAGAGAATTTGCTCAATCAAATGTTCAAATATCTAAATATAATGATGTTGTAGTTAGATTACTTGTTACATTAAAAACTACTGGTGATCAAAGAAGTTCCAATTTTTGTACAATAACTGTAACTAGAAGTCAAGAATATATAAATAGTGTAAATATATCTGCAAAATCGATTGTTTTACAAGAGGGTAGTAATATTGAAATCACTAGTTCAGTAGATACAAATATTGATTCTAGCGATCTAAATTATGAATGATTAGAAAGTAGCGATGGTGGGAGTACATATCAATCAACAGGTATTTATGGCCCTACATTCAGTAAGGTTTCAACAATTAATGATAATAGCAAATTATTTAAATTAAAAGTGTCAAAGAAAAACACTTCAATTGTAGCATTGATTAAAGAATCAAATTCAGTATTTATTACTGTTAATGAAAAAGAAACTGAAATAATAATTGACCAAAATATAGCTACTAATATGCAAATAAATGAGGATGATAATTTAAATTTAGAAGTTATAGCGCATTCAAATAAAGAATATGATCCTATATCTTATCAATGAGAATATAAAAATTCAATAAGTGATACAACATGAAAAAATTTAGATGGAGAGACATCATCTACATTAAATAAATTAAATGTACCTTATAGTTGAAATGGATATGTTTTGAGATTAAGAATGTCAACTACAAATGATACAAATACTACATATTCTAATGAGTGTATTTTATCAATATCTCCATTAATTCCTAACGTTTCTATTATTGATAACACTTTTTCAAATTATACAATTAATTTATATGATGGACAGGAATTGCCAATAATTAGTCCTGAAATAATTTTCAATAACGAAAAATTTGAAGAATCTTCAACATATCAATGATATTACTATAATTATGATATTGGTGATTTTATGCCTATAGTTGGCCAAAATAAACCAGAGCTTAACTATGGGAAAGTTAGTCTTTCAAATAATACATTGATTTTAAAATTGATAGTTACTGTAAATTATCAAGAAACTATGCAAAAAGAGTTTGAATCGCAAGAATATAGGGTTTTTGTTGAAAGAAATAAACCAAATCTTGGTAAAGAATCTATATTAATAAAATCAAGCAAAGATGTATATTATGTTAATGAAAATGTAACCATACAAGCAACTATTCCTACTATTAACAATTTGTTAGATACAGATGTTATAACATATAAATGACAATATAGATATAAAACTAATGATATATGGTCTGATTTACAAAATAATAATATTTTAAATTATAGTTTTAGAGCTTCAATGGGTGATAATGATAAAATTTATCGATTGGAATTATCAGTTAAGCCAATTAATGGTTATGAAACATTATTTTATTCAAATGAATTAAATGTGAATATTAAAGAAAATTTAGCATATTTTGATAAAAATCCTACCATTGCAGATACTATAAATCTAAACCAAGGAAAAGATCTAGAATTATTAAAACCTGATTTTAATATTGCTAATAATTCATCAACACCAATAATCGAATGAGAATATAAGAAAAATTCAAATTCTCAAGTATATTTGCCGATTAATAACTTATTAAATACTGTTGAAAATATTTTTATATCAGAATCACAAGAAAAAGTAATCATTAGAGGAGATATTTATCAATTAAATGGTTATTATTTTAGAGCTAAAGTTTCAGTAAGTAATGTATTTGAGTATTCAAATGATTGTGAAATAATAATTGAAAGAAATCCAATTACATTAGATCATATACTATATGAATTTAACAACTTATCAGTAAGTGATAATTCATTCTTAGAAATAAATGTCACTTCTATAGATATTAGTAATTTAAGAAGCGATGATGTTGTAATATATCAATGGCAAGTATTAAAGGACGGAGACGCAAGTTGAAAAAATATTGTTAATCAAAATCAAAAAAATCTTTATATCCCAAGTGTTGATTCATCATGAAATAATGCTAAAGTAAGATTAACAATGAAAGTTGTAGGTGTTACTAATTATCTTTCTACAAATGATTATGTTCTAATAAAAATTAAATAATATTAGTTTTTAATTCTATTATTCTTAGAATTATTTTGTTTTTCATCATCACGCTTTTTTTCTTTATTTTTATCTTTTGATGAACTAGTTTCAAAAATATTATTAATAAATTCATCAATATTGTTTAAGTCAAAATTTGAATTACTCATTCCTGAATTAAACATGTGCATCATTTTTTCATTCATTGTGCTAAATTGAATATGAGATTCAATTGCAATATCAATTGTTCAGTCAATAAATTTTTCAAAAGTATCAACATCTTTTTTTAAAGAGTCTTTTGTTGTTTCATATATTTTTTTTAATTTTTCTAGTTGTTCATCACTTAATTCATATTTAATAATTTTAGGCATATATTTTCCTTACTTATTTACTATATAATAGTATACTTGCTATATAATATTATACTTGAAACTTTAATTTTTCTCTTGCTCATTTATAATTTGGATAAAATTGACCTACCAAATTCCAAAATTCTTTGGAATGATTTGCATAGATTAAATGACACAATTCATGAATAATGACATAGTCAATTATTTCATCATTAAACATTATTAGTTGTGATGCTAAAGTTATTTTTTTAATTTTGACTTCGCATTGACCCCATTTGCTATTATATCATTTAGTTTCAAAACCACCATGAACATTAAAATTATATTTTTTTGCTAATTTCTTAGCTCTATGGATTAAATAATCATTTCCAAGATCATAAAAAATTTTCGCTATCATTTTTTGTTTATTTTCTTCATCTTTTAAAAATAAATATATTTTATTACCTAAAATTTCATATTTTTGTTTACCACTTGTGATTATTTTAACTTGTATATCGTATTTATATCCTTTTATATAAATAAAATTTTTGTTTAAATTGATTAATGAATTTTCTTCTTGTTTTTGAATAAAATTATAAAATTTTTCAAAATGCTTAAATATAAAAGAATGGATAATATCAAAACTAGTACCAGCTGGTGCTGTTACTAGTATCTGATTTTTTTTATCAATTTTTGCATTGATGTTTCTTAAATTATTCTTATATTGAATTTTGTACATCAATGTTTTTCCGGCTTTAAAAATTTGCTTATATTCCATGCAAATATTATATTAAATATTTTCCAATGTTTGTTTTTTAATTTCTTGAAAAATTTCTTTTTTATTATTTAAAAAATTAATTAATTGTTCTCTACCTTGACATAATTTTTCTCCATTATATGAGTATCAACTTCCATTTTTATTTATTATGTTATTTTTTATTGCAAAATCAATTATTTCTATGTCATAGTTAAAACCTTTTTCAAAATATATATCTATAAATGCTGATTTTAACGGAGGAGCTAATTTATTTTTAACAACTGTTGCTTTTATTTGTATTCCAATTTTTTCATTTGCATCTTTTATCAGTTCTACTTTTTTAGTTTCAATTCTAATGCTTGAATAAAATTTAAGTGCTTTTCCTCCTGTAGTAGTTTCTGGGTTACCAAAAAACACTCCTACTTTTTCTCTAATTTGATTAATGAAAATTATTGTACATTCATTATCAATTAATGCTGATTGTATTTTTCTCATGCCTTTTGACATCATTCTTGCGTGCAATCCTATTTGCTGTTCATCCATATTTGTTTGTGCTTCAATTAATGGGATCATTGCTGCAACTGAATCTACAACAATTAAATCGACTTTTTTGTTTTTGATTAATAGCTCCATAATATCAAAGGCTTCCTCACCTGAATTTGGGTGTGCAACAAGTAAGTTATTTAGATCAATGCCTATTTTTTTGGCATAATTCACATCTAATGAATTTTCAACATCTACAAATAAACAGTTCTTATTTTGTTTTTGTGCTTCATAAATCGCATGTAATGCTAATGTTGTTTTTCCAGATGATTCATTACCGTATATTTCAATAATTTTTCCTATTGGATAACCACCAATACCTAATGATTTATTTAACGATATACTTCCAGATGATATTGTTTTTATATCATTTTGTTCATTGATAGCTGTTTTCAATAAATTTTTTTGAAATAGTTCTTTCAAAAAATCATCATTATTTTGTAATTTCATATTTTTACCTCTTTTCATTTTAAAAATCACACTCACATAAAAGTTCATATAAGATTTCAAGTGATTTTAAAGCTATATTATTTCTATTAAAATTTCTTTCTTTATTTTCTAATTTAATTTCATAAGTATATACTTTATCTATGATGCATACACCTACATAATAAAAACAAGGTTCTTTGTTTTCAATAATATTATTTGATGAATTTCCTGTTATTGAAATACAAATATCACTATTAAGTAATTTATTTGTATTTTGAGCCATATAAAAAGCAGTTTCTCTACTTACAGCTCCATGTTTCTCTATTATATCTTCTGGAATTTTAACTAAATTTATTTTTGTACTATTCTGGTAAGCTATAATTGATCCTTTGAATATTTTAGAACTATTTTCAATTGATGTAATTAAATTGCTTAATGCTCCACCAGATGCTGATTCGCAAAAACTTATAGTCAATTTATTTTTATTTAAAAATTCATAAATATTCTTAATTAATATCATGCAATAATATTATAATAATATTATGTTGAAAGTTAAAAAAATGAAAAATAGATGAAAAAAAATAATTATACCTATTTTTACTTTGGTGGGTAGTTGTTTAATTTTTCCTATTTTCATAACTAGTTGTAGCCATATTTCAACAGAATATGAGTCAAATGGTTACACAACAGTTGCTGATAATGAAAAAACTGTTATTTATTTACCGTCATCACAAAGTGTTCAATTTACAAAAGAATATTTTTGAGAAAATCTAAATTATTTTAAACAACTTGTTGTTAGTAATAATGTGTTTTCAAATACTGAAATCTTACCAGAAGAAATAAGTATTCCATATAGTTCAATAAGTGCATTAGATTCAGGAAGCAAAAAAGCTTTTACATGTAAAATTTATTTGCAAAAATATTACTATAATGGAAGGTTAATTGAGCTTAATAACACATCATTTGGATTAGGTAGTAATGAATATATAGCAACTATTCCTTCTGAAATATTTAATGAATTTATTTCATATGATTTAAATTCAAGTGAAACTATAAAATTTTTTCAAGAATACATAATTCAGCACCTTGACGATTACTTTTCTTCATTCCCACCAGATGTTTCTAATGAAGATTTAATAATTAATGATATAAGTGCTATTGAAGGTGGGAGTAAATTGTCAATATCTTTTGAACTTAGAGCTATTTATAATAATAATGGAGAGAAATCAAGAAGATTCACCATATCATATGTTCCACAAACTAATAATAAATCTTTTAGTGTTAGTAAATTAAGTAGCGCAAAGCTAAATAATTCTACCGTATCTAGTAATGTGAATTCAACAAAGATCCAATTTATAATTTAATTTTTTACCTCCTTATTATATTAATCGCAATTTTTTTTATTTTTTTTCTTAATTGCACCATTAGCTCAATTGGATAGAGCGCTTGGCTTCGGACCAAGATGTTAGGGGTTCAAATCCTCTATGGTGCGCCATTAAAAGAAACAACCTCATTAATTTGAGGTTTTTTTATTACTTTTAATAAAACTTTTTTGGACTAAATTAATAAAAAAATAAAATTCATTTTATCTCTATTTTAGTTAAATAAAATTGAAAGAAAAAGTATTAATATAAAGGAGAAATATGAATTTAAATGAAAAATTTTATGAAGTACTACAAAATACAAATAATAAAGATTTATTCCAAGAATTTTATGATGAATTGTTTCCAATAATAAGCTATAAAATTAATGAACACATGAGCAAACATTCAATAAATTATACAATTGAATCCCAAGATTTATATTCAACCATATATTATTTTGTTTTTAAACATATCACAATCATAAATTCTTATAATATGACTAATGAAGAAAAATATAAGAAATTTTGAATCATATTAAATTACAAAATAAAGTATGAATATTGAAATGTAATAAGAAATCATGTTAAATTATATTCAAAAGCAACTTCAATACTTAGTTCAAATGATATTGATGATAATATTAAAAATACAGGATCGAATGAAAATATAGAAAACAATATTGCATCTCAAATAAAATTCATGAGAATATTACAAGCAGCTAACCAATATCAAAAAAAGATCATTATTTTAAAACTAAAAGGTTATAGTTTTAAAGAAATATCTAAAATTCTTAATATGAAAATTAATAAAGTTAATAAAGAATGATATTCATTAAGAAACAACAAAAAACTTTTAAGTATTTATAAAGATTTACAATAATTAAAATATTTGTTATAATCTAAAAAGAACCCGAAAGGGTTTTTTTAAATATCTACAAAGGTTAAAATATGAAGACTATTCAAAGAACTACAGCTAAAAAAATAGGACTAGTATCAGCAATAAGTATGTTGATAGGTAGTACTATTGGAGTTGGTATTTTCTTTAAAAATGGTAATGTTTTTGTAGCAAATGATTATAATTCTATGGCTATTATAATTGCTTGACTAATATCTGGAATTATATCAATTTGTTGTGCATTCAGTTTTGCTGAAGTGGGTACATCAAAACAATCTCATTCTGGACTTGGTGGATGATATGAAGTAATAATAGGAAAAAGAAGTGGAAAGTTTATTAAGATAATTCAACCTTTTTTTTATTTTATTATAATTGCTTTTTCTATTTCAATTTTTGCAGGTGAAGCCATATTTAATATATTTGATGCAAGTGATAAAGTTAATTTTGGACTTATAATGCTTGTAGGCTTTTGCTTTTTTATTGCCTTTTTATTCTTTAATTTTTTTGCAATGAACGCTAGTGCCAAATTTCAAATTGTTGCTACATCATTAAAATTTATCCCTTTATTAATGGTTATCTTTGCAGGTATCATATATGGATCAATGAATCCAAATACAAATTTATTTAATAACATAGGTACAAGTAATGAATCAAACATTAGTTTTATTGGTATTGTAGTATCAATTCCTTCAATATTATTTGCATTTGATTCATTCATTGGAGTTGGTAATCTATCATTAGATATGAAAAAACCAAAAAGAAATGTTCCATTGTCAATTGTGATTGGAATGGTAACTGTTACTGTATTTTATTTGTTAATAAGCATTGCTCAGATTATGGTTGGTCAAGGTAATGTATATTCAATGTTTAAATTTATCCTTCAATCAAATAGCACTGCTTCTAATGTTGTTAATATCATTCTTTCAATTTTTATACTTGTTTCAATAATTGGGGTACTAAATGCTTTTAGTTTAGTTTCAATAAAATCATGTCAATCATTAGCTGATGAAAATCTTATTATAGGAAGTTCATTATTTAAAAATTGTTCAAATATGTTATTTGGAACAAGAAAACAAGATGTTGGTCCAGGACTTTTAATTTCTATAACCTATTATATTTGTTTATTTATTTTGTTATTAATCCCTTCTGCAATTCTAAATTCTGATATTTTGATAGATGGAATAAGCAATTTTCCTACTACTATTTTCTTCGGTTTTTATGGAACTATTATATTGGCTACTTTGATTAATAGATTTACAAAAAAAATAAATTTAACAAAAATTAGATTTTTTATTCCTATGGCTATTATTGCAATCATTGGTTGCTACTTTGTTGTTGGTTTTCAAGTGTTTTATACCTTCTTAATACAAACAATACTTGATTTTAATAAAATATTACCTTGAGGGTTATTTTCATCAAATGGTGTTTTAGCTTATGCTTGAATTGGAACATTACTAATGTTTTTATATTTATTTTCAATGATCTTATATTATTTATTTACAGCTAAGTTTTCAAAACCAAATAATTCATTACTAATGAGTTTCAGAAAGGAGGCATATGTCTAAAAAAATAATATTAGTATGTAGTGAATGTTTAAGTCGTAACTATCATTTTAAGAAAAATGAATATAATAATAAAAGATTAGAACTTAAAAAATATTGTTCAACATGTAAAGCTTCCACTGTTCATAAGGAGTCTAAATAATGAAACCAGAAAACAAAGAGTTTATAGAAAACATTAGAAAAGAACGGCAACAAAAAAAACTAGAAAAGAAGAAAGCTTATGATGAACAAGTAGCCAAGCAACTTGAAATAAAAAATGAACGAAAAGAGTCAAAGAAAAAATTAAAAACAGAGATTAAAAATAAAAAGAAAAAAATAAAAGAAATTAAAAAACAAAAAAAACAATCAAAAATTAATGCAACTAAAGAAATCAAAGATAAAAAAGAACTTAATAAAAGGTTAGAAGAGATCAAAGAAAATTATACAGAAGAAATAATAGAACAAAAAAACGATATAGTGCAATTGAAATTTGATTATGGAAAAAAATATAATACATTAACTTGAAAACTATTTAAATGAGCTTATGGAATTAGAAAAGAATTTAATAGGATAATATGATCTCCGCCAATAAACACATTCAAATATCTATTAATAATAATTATAATTGTTTTATTATTATCTGGAATTTTTATGGCAATAAATGAAATAGTAAATAGGTTTTTATCATAGGAGGAAATAAAATGGCAATAAAAACTAAAAAACGTAAATTATATGATGAAGCACAATGATATATCATTACAGTTGTTAGCGGTAATGAAGAATTAGTTATAAGAAATTTAAAAGGTAAAATTGAAGCTTATGGACTAAGTGATTTAGTAAAAGATATAAAAGTTATTAAAGATGTCGTGAAAACTGAAGAAATTTATACTGACACTGATCTTCCAAGTAATTATGGAAGAAAAATTAAAAATGTAACGTGAGAACAATTCACTGATGCAAATGGAAAAACTAAATTCAAAAAAATTAAAACTGAAGAAGTTAATAGATATTATGGATATATTTTCATTAAAATGGAAATGACTAATGAATCATGATATGCTATTAGAAACACTCAATTAATTACTGGTATAGTAGGTTCAAGTGGAAAAAATGCGAAACCTATCCCTGTTGGTGATGATGAAATTGGTAAAATTTTAGGTGCATTTGATATGGGTGAAAATGAAATTGACGGAAATAAAATAAGTGCAACTGATGATGCAATTATAATTTCTAAACAAGAAACTATTAGAAAAAAATGTAATTTTATAGTTGGTCAATCTGTAAAAATTACAAATGGTCAATTTAATGGAGAAATTGGAACAATTACTCATATTAATGAAGAAAAAGAAAAATTATTAGTTTCTGTTGATTTATTTGGACGTGATACTGAAACAGAAATTAGTTTTGATGATTGTGAATTAAATAAGTAGGAAAATATGGCTACAATGCATTTAATACTTGTTATTTGCTTATCAATTTTAGTAGGAATAAGTGTTATTGCACTATTATTTTTTAATTCTGTTTTTTTAATTAAAAGGCATTTTATAAAAACTGACTTTAAATTAAAAAACAAATTTAATTATTATAATAACAACACAATAGGTTCAAATATTAAATCAATTGAAAACATTGTACAAAATAATAATAAATATTTACCTATTCTAAATTATTTAAAGGATTATAATCAAGCTTACGAAGCTCAGTTAGAAATTGTTAAAACTCAATTAAAAAAGTTATCAAAAATTATTAACACAAATAAGTTATTTGATATTGCTAAAAATATTAAACAAATAAAGCGAAATTTCGATAAATTAGATAAACAACAATCTGAATATCGAAAATTTAACCTTGATACACAAAAATATTCTGATGATTCATCAAACATTGCTACTAAATTATTTGATATTATTAGTATGATTACTAATTTTAATCATGAGGCATTAATTGATATATCATATAAACACATTAGTAAATTTAGCAAAATAGATAAAGAGATTAATGAAGTATCAACAAAAATAAATAATGAAATAAACTATTTTAATTGAGAATCTACACATCATTTATTTTTACAACAATATAAAGAAATAAAAGAAATATATGAATTATCTAATGAAATATATGAAATTGATAAATATCGCATAGCTTTAGATAGTTTATGTAAAGAAATAGAAAAACAAATAAATAATTATAAAACATCAACAGATAAAAGGGTTGAATATTTTAAAAGATCTAACACATCAAAAGATGTATCTTCTAAATTAATTGATAACTTAGAAAATTCAAAATACGAAAATGTTAAAACAACATATAAAAATGAAATAATTAAACTAGAAAAATTACTAAAGGAAATTAAATCTGATTCAATGTTTTGTACAATTCATAATAAATATTTTGAACAATTTAAAGATAATCTTTCATCTTTTTATTCAATTATTACAGAAAGAGAAATTAAAACATTATATAAAGATATTTTAAACAAATTTAAATCAGATGATAGTGTAACTGAATTAATTCATTCAAATATAGATCTTATAAATAATATTAGTAATGAAATTACAAATTTCAATAATATGTTGAATAAAAATAAAGATAATATTGATTATGAAACTTCTGTAATATATATGAAAAATATTTATGAATTAATTATTACATTCAAAAATGATAATGTTAACTTATTTGAAAAAATTAAAAAGAAAAATAAAGATTTACTTGAAATTGCATTTATTATTAATGATTGTTCAATAAAACTTATGGATATTGAAAGATTATTAATCGAAAATAATGTAAACAATACAGAACTATCTCAACAAGTTAAAATGAATCTAGACATTGTAGAAGAAATTAAAAAATCTGTTGATGAAAATTTTAAAGGTATTGATCAATTATTAAAATCAAAGATTGAAAGTGTTAAAAATTTTATTGATTCAACAATGGATATCATTGTTTATAACAAAAAAGTTAATGAAATCATAAAATATTTAAAACTTTATTCAAATCGTTTTAAAAATAATTCAAACAAAAATGAATTAAAAAAATTTGATAAATTGCAAAAAGAAAAAAAATATAATGAACTAATTGAAGAATACATAAATTTTATTCAAAAAAATAAAAATAAGAAGAAGGTTTCATAATGGGATTTACAAAAAAAATAAATAATGATTTTTATCTTAACAATAACAGATTAATTTTATCTGAAAATTATATCAACTCTAATATAAGTAAATTCAAAAAAATTACAGGATCTAGATTTGCTTCTGTATTAAATAAAAATAAATATGTAAGTCCATTTAAAATTTGATGCATTATGACAAATATTTATGTTGAAGAAGTAGATGATACTCTAATGAAAGCTGGGACAATAATTGAACCAAAAATACATCAATATGTTTGCGAAAAATTAAATATTAATTTTAAACAATATGATCCTTTTAAGGTTAAATGGGATGTTTTTTCTAATAATAAGATATTCGGAGGTATACCTGATGGTGAACCTGTTGATAAAAACGGAAATTTATTATACCCAGATAAACCGATGTTAGAAATAAAAACAACATCTATTGATTCTTTTCTATACAAAAAAATAAAAAATGATTTAGTTTTACAAAAAGATGAATTTGGTAATCCAATAGTAAAATCAAAAGGTGAAAAAAGAAAAAAGTGATTTGACTCAAAAAATGAAATTATTATTCCAGATGAATATAATTTTCAATTAGGATTATATTGTTATTTAAGAAATATTACTACAGGAATATTTGCAATATGCTTTTTAGAAACAAATGATTATATAAAACCAGAAAATTGTGATATTAATAACAGAGAAATTAGATTAGTAAATTTTCATGTTAATTTAGACATATTTCAAGATTATATTGATTATGCTAAAGATTGATATGAAAAGTATATTTTAAGTGGAAAAAGTCCTGAAATGACAGAAGAAGATAAGGAATGATTTTTTAATGAGGTAAGTTAATGCAAAAATTAATATATATCAAATATGATGAACTGTATTTAAAGGGTAAAAATATAGATTATTTTAAACAAAAAGCACTATCTAATTTAACAAAATCATTAATTGGAATTAATGTTAAAATAACAAGTAATTATGATTCGATTACAATTTCAGATTTTGATGAAAATGATATTGAAATTTTGTTATACATTATCAAAAGAATTCCTGGTTTTAATTATTGCACCATAGCTTATAAAATAGATAGATCATTATTAGAGTTAAATTTATTATGTGAAAATTTATTAGATAAAAATAAAACTTTTAAAATTGAAGTAAAAAGAATTGACAAATCATATGAATATAATTCTGATTCATTAAAAAGAATGGTTGCTTCACATATATTAATGAAAAATCCAATGAAAGTTAATGTGCATAATCCAGAACAAAAAATTAATATAGAAGTTAGAAAGACATTTTTTATTGTATTTAAAGATAAAATTAAGTGTGCTGGCGGGTTACCTATATCTACAAGTGGTAAAGTACTTATGTTGTTGAGTGGGGGTATTGATAGTCCTGTTGCAAGCGATCTACTTATGAAAAGAGGAATGCATGTTGATTTTTTAACTTTTATTACTCCTCCTCATACAACAGAAAATGCATTAAATAAAGTAAAGGAATTAGTTAGGTTAATTACATTAAATTATCGTTTAGAAAAACCAAGATTATATATATGTAATTATACAAATATTCAAAATGAACTTTCACATATAGAAAATGAATCATATAGAATAACTTTGTTAAGAAGAAGTTTTTTAAGAATAGCAAATAATATTGCAAATTTACATAATTATGATGTTTTAGCAACAGGTGATGCTCTTGGTCAAGTAGCAAGTCAAACAATTGAAAGTTTAAATGTGATAGATGAAGCAAGTGATAAGCTTATATTAAGGCCGCTAATTGCTTTTTCAAAAAATGACATTATTAATCATGCTAAAAAAATAAATACATACAATGAGTCAATTAAACCTTATGATGATTCATGTAGTTTGTTTGCACCAAAAAAACCAGTTACAAAACCAAAATTATTAGTTGCTAAAGAACTTGAAAATAAACTATTTTTATTACATGATTTGGAAAGGAATATAATTAATAATATAGATGTAATTAGTTATGATAAAAAACAATAATCAAAAAATAGTTGATCAAATTTTTAGAAAAATGATTTCTTATAAAAAGATAAGTATTTTTGCTCATGATGTTATCGATAATGATGCATATGGATCTTGCTTAGCATTAGCGATGTTTTTAGAACAATTTAATATTGAAGCACGAATTGCAGGTCTACATGATACAATTATTGATAATATTAAAAAATATATTGATAAAGATTATTTAAATGATGTTGATGAAGAGTTTGCTAGTGAATCATTAGGTGTAATTTTAGATTTAGGGACATCAAAAAATATTATTTCAAATAAATATAAATTATGTAAAGAAACTATTAGAATAGATCATCATCCATTTGTTGAAAAATTTTGTGATATCGAGTGAGTGGATACTGATTATTGTTCTACATGTGAAATGATAGGTTGATTCATATTGCATAATGATTGTAAAAAAATGAATAAAAAAATTGCTAATGCTTTATATGTAGGAATTCTTTCAGATTCTGGTAATTTAATGTTTCCTAGTGCAAAAGCTTCTGCTTATGAATTGGTGGCAAAATTTTTTGATTATAATTTTGATAAACAAGAAAAACAAGATATGTTATATTTAAAGGATTGAGATGATTTTAAATCTAATCAAGCAATATTAAAAAAAACTAAAATCATTGATAATTCTATTGCTTATTTTGTTATTACTCCACGAATGCAAAAAAAATATAATATTTCGTCTAGGGACGCAAAAGTTTATTTGTTGAGTGGAATTAAACAATTTAAAGTTTGATTTGCTACATATTACATACCTGAAAAAAATAAGTGAAAAGTATCAATTAGGTCAAGAGAATTTCCTGTTAGAGATGTTGCAATAAAATTTGGTGGTGGTGGTCATGTTTTAGCTTCAGGATTTACAATTGATTCACTAAAACAAATAAATGAAATTATTGAATATATAAGAAAAATAATAAATTAATATAGTTTATAATTATATTTATGAATAAAAACATATACGATAAATATTTTAAGGGTATAAATGAGCTTACCATTAAAAATGGGAAGGCATATTTTGATAATAATGCTATTAACAATATTAAAATTGATAACAAAGGACCAATTCAATCAATATCTATTTCTGTTAATGGATACAATAGTACAGTTGAATTTACTAAAGACAAAATTTTTTCAATGAATTGTCAATGTATTATTGGTAAAAGTGGAGTTTGTTGTAAACATATTGCTGCAGCAATTTTTTCATATATAGATAAAATTTCGATGGATGATGATCAAGAAATTTATAATATTTTTAATAAATATACTAATGATAACAATATAAAAAAATCATTTATTGAATTATATAAAATGAATCAGGTATTTATTTTAAAAATAAAAACATTTAATATTGATATTGAATGTATTGATATTGATAGTGTCAAAAATGTTTTAAGTAATTATCTTTCAATGAATAAGATTTTGCAAAATATGATTATTGATGCTAAACAAGATAGTAATAAATTACAAAACAAACTATATTCAAAATTGGATGTTTTAAAGATGTTATATGATTTATCTAAAGAAAAAGATAAAAATATTATATCCAAAATAGATTTAAGAGTATTACTTGAAAAGATATCAAATTTAGCCTTATTTAATATAAATGATACCAATTATGATTATGAATTAATTTATCATGAATCTAAAGAAATAAATGTACAAGTTGCTAAAACATCCTTAGGATATATCATAAATTCAGATGTTGTTGATGGAACATATATAACTATTAATGATAATAACTTTTTTTTTATTATTAAAAACGATAAAAAAATATTATGATTTTATTCTCAATGAAATGAAAAAGATAACCCTAATCTTATTTTTAAATTAAATCTTAGAACAAAAATAGAAAAAAATTTTAATGATAAAATAGAAGAAATTACAAATTCATCTTATTTTAAAGCAAATATTATTGGGCAATCTATTATTCAAAAAAATAAACCTAAAATAGAATTTTCATTTGATTTTAATAAAAAAGTATGTATTTTAGAATTATTTTTTTCTAAACCATATATTAAGAAATATTTTTCTAAATATTCAAATGAATTTATATATAAAAATGATGATTACATATATTTTGAAACAAATTCTATATTAATTATTAATGATATTTTTAAAAAAATTAAAGAGATTAAGAAAAATGAAAATATTCACATTAAAATTGATCAAAGTTTAATAAAAACAAAGAAAAGAAAAATTAATTATGGTTTTACAAAAATAAATAATGCTATTAAATTAAATATTTTTAATAATGATGTCACTAATGAATCATTAAGAAAAATATTTCATGCATATAATAGTGGGAAAAAATATGTTCTAATTGATAACATTTTATATAATACAGAAGATTTTGATTTTGATTCATTAAAATTAAATTTAGAAAATTTAGGATTAAATGAAAAAAAATACGAGGATTTATCATATGAGATAGATGAAAGAGAAGTATTTTATATAAATTCCAAATTCTTAGATAATGATTTAAGCAATATTATTAAAAAGTTTAATGATGAAATATCATCTTTTAAATATGTAAATAAAGAAAAAGCCCCACAATTAAAAGATTATCAAATTTATGGTGTTAATTGATTAATTAGTATACTTTCCATTAGTAATGGTTGCATTCTTGGTGATGAAATGGGATTGGGAAAAACCATCCAAACAATCCACATGTTAAAGTACTTTTATATTAATAATAATAAACCAACATTAATAATTGTTCCATTAACATTAATATCAAATTGAGAAAATGAATTTAATAAGTTTTTTCCTGAAAAGAAACTTATTAAATTAATAGGAACAAAAGCCGAAAGAATAAGTGCAATAGGTAATATTTCAGATAATAATATTTATATAACCACATATAGCTTGATAAGAAATGACATTAATTATCTCATTAAAAAAGAATTTTTGAATGTAATTCTTGATGAAGGTCAATACATCAAAAATAATTCAACAATATGAACTAAGGAAATCAAAAAAATTAAAACAAAAAATAGAATAATATTAAGTGGTACTCCTATTGAAAATAATTTATTAGAATTATGATCTATTTTTGATTTCATATTACCTGGATATTTGCCATATTTAAAAAAATTTAAAACAGAATATGCTACACAAGATGTTACTGAAAATAAGTTATATGAATTATCTCTGAAAATAAAACCATTTATTTTACAAAGAACAAAACAAGAATTTTTAGATTTACCTGATAAACAATTTCATAACATTTATGTTACTATGACTGATAATGAAAAATCACTTTATAAGGATTTATTAAACAACTTAAAACAAGAAATTGTATTCTCAGTAGATGAAAAAAACAACTTAATTAAAAATAAAATTGAAATATTAGCATTAATAACAAAATTAAGACAATTTTGTTGTTCTGCAAAATTACTAGGTTATGAGAATCAGAATGAAAGTAAATTAAAAGAATGCATATCATTAATTGAAAAAATATTACGAAATGATCCGAAATCAAAAATTGTTATATTTTCCAATTTTAAATCAATGCTAGAAATTCTTGATCAAGAACTTAAAAAGAGATATCATTTTACATTATTAATGACTGGTGACAATAAAAGAAATGAAAGAGATAAAATAATTGAAGATTTTAAAAATAATTTAAAAAATAATATCTTACTTGTTAGTTTAAAAGTTGGTGGAGTTGGTTTAAATTTAACTTTTGCGAATAATGTAATTATTTATAATCCATGATGAAATGATAGCGCAGAATCGCAAGCAACTGATAGATTACACAGAATAGGTCAACTTAATGAAGTTAATGTTTATCGATTAATATACAAAAATAGTATTGAATCGAATATTGAAGTTTTAAAGAAAAATAAAATTGATATTATAAATAAAACATTTAATCAATTAAATTATGATGATTTAATTAAAATTCTTGGTGAATATAATGAAAAATAAAATGGTATTATGAAAATTAATTAATAATTTTTTTATTTCAAAATTTTATTTTATTATATCACTTTTGGTTTTCCCAATCATTATTGCTATGGTATATTTTTTTATTTGTGATAATCCAATTACTTTTTCTCAATCATTATGTTCTTTATTTTCTATTGATATTATGATTATTGGTGTTGTAATTGTTCCTATAACAAAAAAAATGTTATCAAAATCAATAATTTTAAAAATTGATAATGATTCTAAAAAAAGATTGTATCAAAATATTTATATTTATTATTTTTTAATTTCTTGTATTTGTATAATTTACTCATTAATATTAATACTATTGTTTGGGCTAAAGAATAATAATTATGAAATAATAAACATGTCAACAAATATTAAAGTACAAACATATAATGATTATATTTTTAGTCATAATAGCTTTTATTCATATGATATTGGTTTTATTGATTATGGTCAGAAGAATTGACTATATATGTTAATATTTATTCTATTTTCAATATTTTATTATTTCTGTATAGGATTTTTAATTGAAAAAATATTTATAAAAACAAATTGATTTTATTTTTCAATTACAGTAATATCATTTATTTCATTAATAAATGGAAGCTTATTAGTGGGTCCAGAAGTAATAAATCAATATTTAATTTACAAAATTATCTCATATTTTACTATTTCACAACCACAAATGACTATTGCTAATATTTTCTTTTATGAGAAATTTAGCTGTCCAAATGATTTGATATTTTATTCCTTTCAAGATTTTGATTTTCAAATTCAAATTGCTAACTGACAAACATTTATTTTATCAATATGTTTAATTATTGTTGTAATAATAATAACAATATCTATTTTATTTTCATCATACATAAACAATATTTTTAAAAATAAAGATATTTATTATAAAGATCATTTTTATGATTGAAATAATTCAAACTATAACCTTAATTTTATCAATCAAAAAAATATATTATCTTCTTTAGAATTAAATAAAAATGATTTTAATTTAATAATTGCTAATCAAAAAAATAAAAATAATATGATTAAAAGATTAAAAAATGATTTTGATATGCTTGATTACATTGAAAAAAAATTTAAAAATCAAAAATATGGAATTTATTTGAACCAAAAATTTATCAATATTTTTAAAATAAATAATGATCTAATTTTTAGTTACATTTCTACAAAATATGGTGAACAAATTTCAAATTTAACAAAAAGCACCTTTTTAGAATTTTTGTCATTTTTCGAAATAGAAAAAAGTAAATTTTATAATGATTATCTTATATATTTATCATTAATTTTAAATATTGATATTGATTATATAGTGATTGAGTATTTTGATATCTTTAAAAATCATAAATTAATGAGTAAAATAAAAGAAATAAAAGATTCAAAAACAATAATTTTTATATCTAATAATTTCATTGAACAAAATAATATTTTTGATAAATTAATAAATTATAGTTAATAATTTTTTGTTTGTTATACAATATTTAATATGAAAACTATGATAAATAAATATATTTATAAAAAATACAAACAATTAAAAAAGGTAAGAGTTAATGGATGAGTAAAATCCAATCGTGATTCAGGGACGTTTGGTTTCATTAGCTTTACTGATGGAACGTATTTTGATCCAATTCAAATTGTATACAAACAAGAAGTTACAAAAAACTTTGATCAGCTAAAAAGTGCTAGAACAGGATCAGCAATTGAAGTTGTTGGTGAAATAATAATTACACCAGATGCTAAACAACCTTTTGAAATTTTAGCAATTGATGCAAAACTTTTGTCGCAAGCTAGTGAAGAATATCCATTACAAAAGAAAAGACATACTCCAGAATATTTAAGAGAAATTGCTCATTTGAGACCTAGAACTAATTTATTCACTGCTGTTATGAAAATTAGAAGTGAATTATATATGATATTAAATAACTATTTCACATCTAATGATTTTGTATGAGTTTCTTCACCAGAATTAACATGTACTGATGCAGAAGGAAATGGTGAAGCATTTAAATTAGCATTGGTAGATAAAGAAAATTTCTTTTCTACTGATACATCATTGAGTGGTACTGGTCAACTTCATGCTGAAGCATATGCCATGGCTTTTAAAAATGTTTATACTTTTGCGCCACAATTCAGAGCAGAAAAATCACATACTAATAGACACGCATCTGAATTTTGAATGCTTGAACCTGAGATACATTTTTGTGATATTAATCAACTTATGGATAGAATGCAAGATATGATAAAATATGTTGTCAAAAATTATAAAAAGAAATGTTTAAATGAAATCAATTTCTTAAACCAGTTTGTTGATAATAATTTAGTTGAAAGACTTGATAGTGTTCTTAAATCTAAATTTGTAAGAATAGATTACACTAATGCAATTGATTTGTTATTAGATGCTAAAAAAAATGGTGTGAAATTTGAAAATGATAATATTAGATGAGGAATGGATTTAGAATCTGAGCATGAAAGATATATATGTGAAAAGAAATTTAATGGTCCAACATTCATCTATAATTATCCAGTTGAATTAAAAGCTTTTTATATGAAATTGAATCCAGATAAGAAAACTGTTGCCGGTGTTGATTTATTAGTTCCTGGTATAGGAGAATTATGTGGTGGTAGTGAAAGAGAATCAAATTATGATATATTATTACAAAAAGCAAACAATATAAATATGCCAATAGATGGAATTCAATGATATTTAGATTTAAGAAAATTTGGTTATTTTAAATCGGCAGGATTTGGATTAGGATTTGAAAGATTAATTATGTATTTAACTGGAGTATCAAATATTAGAGATACAATTCCTTTCCCTAGAACACATGGCAGCATTAAGTATTAAGAAAAACATTCCAAATATATTAACAATAATTAGAATAGCGCTTTCTATTCCAATTATTGTTTTAATGATGTTGAATTCTTTTTCAATTTGTTATTCAATTGAGTTAAATACTAATAATATTATTAATATAGATTGGAATTCTATAATTGTACTTATTTTATTTATCATTGCATGTATAACCGATTGATTAGATGGATACCTATCTCGTAAATATAATTGGATAAGTGTATTTGGAAAAATACTTGATCCAATTGCTGATAAAGTAATAATTAATTCAATTTTTATTTTATTTGCAATCCAAACAAAAACTAATGCTGCTTTTGTTATTGCTTTTATAATAAGAGATATTGTTGTAGATGCAATAAGAATGTATGCATCCTCTAAAAATATTGTAATTGCTGCAAATTTTTTAGGAAAACTCAAAACTGTTTTACAAATGTTAGCAATTATTACAATGCTATTATTAGGTTGTGCTATAAATAGTGTTGTTTCTTGATGATATTGATCTATACAAAATCTTTTTGTTTATTTTTCTTTATTAATTTCAATAGTTAGTGGTATTGTTTATATTATTAGCTTTATCAAATTAAATAAAAGTGCTAAAAAATAAAAAAATCAACTAGAGCAAAATTTTATTATTTAAAATTTTCTTTTGAATATTACACTTTAATACATAATATTTTTTGCTATAACAATAATTTGTATTATAATTTATATGTTATGGAAAAAGTATCAAATAAATCTTATGAATCAGATTTTTATAATCTTCAGGGAGCAAGTTCAAGACCTATCAAGGGTATTTTAATTTATGAAGAAGCTCAAAAAAAATTAAATATTTCTGATTCAGGTAAACTTTATTTACAAAAATTTTACAATTACATTCCTATTATTGGTCCAATTGCAGCATTAGTTTATGCTAATTTTTGTGTTGGTAAAACAAAATGTTTAAGAAAATCAGATAGATTATTATTTAGAGGAGTTGCAAACGCTATTAATTTATTTGGATTTTTAATTTGACCGTTAATATTTTTTGCTATTTGAACAATTTTAACTTACTTATCTGTTGAGTTCTCACAAGTTGGAGTTGTTTCTGGATCTTTTGGTTTAATAACATCATCTGGAGGTTCTAATTCTTTCCAATTTGCAGTAGGTAGTATTGGTGATTACAACAATTTATGAAATGTTGTTTTAGTTAATCAACTTTCAGTCATGTCTATTTCTAATGTAGGAGAATTTTTTAAATATTTATCTATTTTATTCTCTGGATTAATATACATATTTTTGTTTCCGTTAACATTTTCCAATGTTTTTATAATTTCTAATGCTCAAATAAACACAAACTTGATATTTATTCTTTCAATATTGATTCTTACAATTATTAATCCTGTTAATATTTTTAATTCAATTATTTTGAATACTTCTAAATTAAGATTTGTAATAGTTTATGAAGCATCATCAATTTATAGATATCGTAGAACATCAATTTAATGATTAGGTATTGATCTTGAAAATACAATTAAGACCTTATCAAATAGATGGAATAAATCAAATAAAAGAAAAGAAAAATTTTGGTCTATTTTGGCAACAAAGATTAGGAAAAACAATTGTTGCAATTAAATCTATTGAAGAATATAAAAAAGTAATAATAGCTGTTCCTAATAATACAATTTTTCATTGATATCAAGAAATAATGAATAATATATATATTCAAAATCTTGAACTTTTAAATAATAAATCTAAATCTAAAAGAGTTGAAATATATAGAAAATTTGATAATTGCAATGAAATGTGAATAATTGCAAGCTATGATACTTTAGCTCAGGATTTTCTAAAAGAATGTCATTTTAAAAATAAAATTGATTATTTAGTTCTTGATGAAGCACATTTTTTAAGAAACATTAAGTCAAAAAGAACAAAAGGTATCAATAAATTAAGAAATTATGCTAATTATGCATTAGCAATTAGTGGTACACCTGCAGTTAATTCTGCTATTGACCTTTTAAAGATTTTTAAATTCCTATATCCAGAATCCAATTACGGACATAAATATGTTTATAAAAAGAAATATTTTAAAGCTGTAAAATCAAAAGATTCAAAAAAAATAAATTGAGAATTAAAATCAGAAATGATAAAAGAGTGAGAAAAATTTTTATCAAGTATGTGTGATATAAAAAAAGTTTATGACCATTTAAAATGATTACCACGTAATATAGAAAAAGAAATATTACTTGAAATGGATTCAATACAAAGAATGCATTATGATAAGATGTTATTTGAAGCAAAAAGATTAATCACTTCAAAAGATAAAGATAAAGTTGAAAATAATGCTATCACTCAAATCATTAGACTTCAACAACTTTGCTTAGATCCAAAAATTTTAAATATAGATGCACCAAGTGTAAAAATAAAATGATTAGAAAATTATCTAAATAATTTATTAAGTGAAGATGATAATGAATTTGTCATTGTTTTTACTAATTTTTCTTCACTTTATGAAAAACATAAATTTAATTTAAACCCTGAATTTAATTATGCATATTTGACTGGGAAACAAAATAATATTGAAAGACAAAATATCATACACCAATTTCAATCAAGAAAAATAAGAGTATTGTTTGCAAATATTAAAGTTGCATCATTAGGATTAACATTAGATGAATGTACTTGTACAATTTTTTTAGATAAATCATGAAACCCTGTTAATAATGAACAAGCATCATTTAGAATGGTTGATACAAAACAAAAAACACTTAATAAGCCTAAATTAAACATAAATGTTGTTTGTTCTAATTCTATTGATGATAAAATAAACCAAGTATTAAAATCAAAAAAAGATAAAACTAATATTGTTTATGAACTTGAAAAATATTTAATGGAATAAATATGAAATATGATTCTTATGTAGAAATAAATAAATCAAAATTTTATGGCTATGTATTTGAAATAAATAATATTCAAGATTTTTTAAAATATTATAATTCTTTAAAAGAGAGCCATCCAAAAGCATCACATATTTGCTATGCTTATTTATTTAATGATCAAGGAATAAAAGCAAAAGCTTTCGATGATAATGAACCAAAAAGAACTGCTGGATATCCAATTTTAAAGTTAATTCAAAATAATAATTTAAATAATATAGTTATTTTTGTTGTGAGATACTTTGGAGGTAAAAAATTAGGTTCTGGCCCCTTATTAAGAAATTATGTAAAATGTGCAAGTGAAGCTTTAAAAAGCTATAAAAAAACTACTTAGATAATTCATATATAGCTTGAATGTATATTTTTAATAAAATATCTATTTTATCTATGTCAAGACATTCATTAGCCTGATGCATATTATCGATTTGATCTTTTAGTAAAGCACCAAATGCCACTCCGTTATTGACCCATCTTGCATATGTACCACCACCTATTGCAATTGGTTTAGAATCATAATCCTTAGTTTCATTTTTATAAATTTGCATTAATGTTTGTACTAAAAAACTATCTTTATTAACATACAAAGGTTTATCTAAATCGATTAGTTCAAAATCAAAATAATATTTAGTTTTTTTTCTAATTTGTTGAATTAAATCAACAATATTATTATGAACTGGAGATCTTATATCAATTGATATCTCAAGCTTATTGTTAAATAAACTTATCATTCCAACATTTAGTGTTAATTTACCACTTTCATCTTCATTATTTATTTCAAGATTTGTTCCATAAAAATCTGTTGATATTAAATTATTGTATTCATGTACAAGTTCTTTTAATTCTGGATTTCTTATTTTTGTGTCTTTTAATCAGTCAAATAAATAGCTAATAGCATTAAATCCATGTTCAGGTTTAGCAGCATGACTTGATTTTCCAAAACATTCAATTTTATTATCATCAATTTTAATGTGATCATTAACATTAGAATAATTAATAAATAATTCCTTATCAATAATATAAGCTTTATCAGCCACTGAATTGAAGGCATTACCACCTTTTATTTCTATAGTGTCTAATGTTTTAAAATATTTTTTTAATTTTATTCTTAAGATAGTTTTTTCAGCATATGTAACTGGAAAATTTGAATCAGGAGTGAAAGCTAATGTTGGTTGTGGCATTTTTAATTTATTAAAATAATAATCTAAGCACTTTGATCCTGTTTCTTCATTTGCCCCAATTATAATTCTTATTTTTTTATTTGGTCTAAAATTGTTATCAACTAAGCATTTTAAACAATATAAAATAATGGCAGTAGGGCCTTTATCATCTAACGTCCCTCTACCATATATTTTATTATTATCTATATGTCCAGAATATGGTTCAAAGATTCAATTATCACCTTCAGGAACTACATCAACATGACATAAAATCACTAATGATTCATCACCTTCACCATATTCAATTTCTACAACATAATTATCATAATTAGTAACATTTAAGTTTCATTTTTTAGCTTTTTCATAACATCAATTTAATGCTTTTGCTGGACCATATCCAAATGGCATATTGTGTTGTGCTTTTTCTTGAACACTTTTAATTTGTACTAGTTCTTGAATTGCTTGAATAACTTCATTTTTATAAAATAATACTTTATCTTTAAAATTCATATTTTAATTATAATTTATTATTTACATAATCTCAATCTAAAATATTTCAAAATGCACTAATTCATTCTGGTCTTTTATTTTGTCATTTTAAGTAATAAGCATGTTCTCAAATGTCAATTAACATTAATGGCTTTAAACCTAATGTTAATACACAATCATGACCTGATGTATTAATTATTTCTAATTTATTATCATTATTTAGAACTAATCAAGTTCAACCAGAACCAAAATTTGTTTTCGCTTTAAGTTCAAATTGATTTTTAAAATTATCGAAACTTGAAAAATCTCTTTCAATTAATTCTTTTATTTTTCCATTTAATGGAGCTGGATTTTTAGAAAATTGCTCTCAAAAAAGATCATGATTATAAATTCCACCAGCATTATTTTTAACTGCGGTTCTGATTTTTTCTGGAACACTATTGATATTTTGTAAAATATCTTCTAATGATTTATTGAAAAATTCCGGATATTCATTCAAAGCTGCATTTAAATTATCAACATATGATTGATGATGTTTAGTATGATGTATCTCAACTGTTTTTGCATCATAATGTGGTTCAAGATCATTAAAATTATATTTTATTGGTTTTAATTTAAACATATAACCCTCCTTTCTACTTGGAAACTACCACTGATGTATATTTTAATATTTTATCTTTGTAAATAAACCCTTTACTCACAACTTTTGTAACTCTATTTGGTGGAGTTCCAGGCACTTCTTCTACATCAAAAGCTTCCATATACTCAGCATTAAATTCATCACCAACATTTACTAAAATTTGTTGGATATTTAAATTATTTAATGCTTCTTTAAACATTGAAACAACCATATGATAACCTTCAACATATGATCTTACAATTTCATTTTGAACAGGTGTTGTTACTGTTTTTTCAAATAATAAAAATGGTTCTAAAAAATTGGAAACTACATCCATATAAACTGAATCTTTGATATTTAATAATTCATCTTGTTTTTCTTGTTCAATTTTAATCATTTTTTCTTCAAGCTGTTGCTTAGCTAGTGCAGTTTTTTCTTCAAGCTTTTCTATTAATTGTTGTCTTTCAGTTTCTAATGTTATTTTAAGCTTTTCATTTTTTTCATTCAACAAATTAATAGTATTTTGTAATTCAATATTTTCATTAACAAGTTTTTCAATTAATTCTTGCTGTTGTTTATTATCTATTATTACATCTTCATTTTCTAATTGTTTAGTAACTCGTTTTGCTTCTTTGATTATTTCAGATTCATTTTTAACATCGTTAGTTGAAGATTCTTGAAAATTTTTATCATCATATTGTTCTTCATTCTTTTGATTAATAACATCTTGTTCATTATTAAAATGTAGATCACTATCATTGTTATTAATATTTTCTAAATTTTGTTCATCAATAGATTTATTTTTTTTATTTGCTAATAATGCTTCTTTATCTACTTTTGTTGACTTAATTTTAGATGATTTAGATGATTTTTTTGCCATATTAAAACTCCTTTTCTACTTGTTTTATATAATCTGTAAATATTGAGTCATCAGATTTGGTTAACTTTTTTAAATCTTCCATATCTGCTTTTGAATATTTAGGTATTTTATATTTTACAATACAAATTAAATCACCGCCATTTTTCGATAAGAATTTTAATTTATGATTAGAATCTAATTTTACACCATATCCAGGAATTCTAATTTTTTCATCTGGTAAAGTATTTGGATTAAGTTTATGTTCAATAGTTCCATATGGTGTAGGAATTTTTATTTTAGATCCCACAATAGCACTAATTGGATCGACATATATGATTGTATATAAATCATTACCATCTCTTTCAAAGTATTTTGAAGGCTTAACTGAAACTATGATATATAAATCTCCAACAACATTATTTATGTTATGTCCTTTTGATGGAACTTTTAATGTTTCACCATCTCTAACACCTTGTGTAATTTTTGCGTTAACTTTAACACTGCTAGATGTATATTTTTTTCCATTACATTTACCACATTTAGTTTTAGCATATTTACCAGTACCACTACATTTATCGCAAACAACTTGTTGTCTAATAATTCCAAGAATAGATCTTTGTTCTATAACCTTTTGTCCATTACCACCACAATCAGGACAATTTATATAATCCTCTGGTTTATCAGCACCTGTTCCATTACAAGCTTCACATTGAGTTTTTCTATCAAAACTAATTTCTTTTTCACAACCTTTAATGGCTTCTGCAAAATTAACTGAAACTTTAACATAAATATTAGGATCATTATTTCTTGCATTAGCTGATCTTGATGATCTAGAACCACCAAAACCAAAATTCCCAAACATATTAAAAATATCTTCTGCATCACTATCAAACCCTGATGTAAAACCACCCATATTAGAAAAGAATTCATTGAAAATATCAAATGGATTTATATTATCTCCACTAAACCCATTGTTATTAAGTCCTTGATGACCAAATCTATCATATGTTGCTCTCATCTTATCGTCACTTAAAACTTCATATGCTTCATTTATTTCCTTAAATTTTGCTTCAGCATCTGGTTCTTTATTACGATCAGGATGGTATTTCATAGCAAGTACTCTAAATGCTTTTTTAATTTCATCAATTGTTGCATTTTTACTAACACCTAAAACTTCATAATAATCTCTTTTTTGTTGTTGTGGCATTACTATCTACCTCCTCTCTTATTTCTAATTGATGATTGGAAAATTTTTGTTTTCATACCTATATTACTAATAGGTTTGATCTTAATAATTAAATCACCAATCCCTGCTGGAACTTTATGCCCACGACCAGGCACTTTAAATAACTTTTCAACTTTATATTTTTTTGGAACTTCAACATAAACAAAAATTCTTTCATCTTCAATTCCATAACCATCACAGTTATAGCATATTTCTCTTTCTTCAATTCCTATTTTTCCAAATCCACGACAAACACCACAAGTCTTATAACGATACAATGGAAAAGCTGTTCTTAGACCTTCATCAAGACTTTTTTTAGTAACTTCTAATGTTCCAACAATATTAAGGTTTCTTTTAAAATCAGATTTGTTAGTTATATATTTAGTAGCAATTTTCTCTCACAAATTATCACCAAATGATTGATCGCTTATTTTGTAACCCGTTAATTTATCAACATATGTTCTAAAATAAATTATGTCTTCATCTGCATGAAAAATAAAAGAATTTGCACTATTGATATTTCCAGATTCATGATCATAATATGCTCTAATTTCACGATCTCCTAAAATTTGATAAGCACTATTTATTTTATAAAATTTCTTAATAGCATCTGGATCTTTATTTTTATCAGGGTGGTACATCTTTGCTAAATGTCGATAAGCTTCTTCAATCTCACTTTGTTTTGAGTTAGAATTACATCCTAATATTTCATATCAATCATCAGCTAATACATCTTCAGAAGTGCAAAATTTTGTTGTTTCATTATAAGACATTTTTTTCCTCCATTCTTATTCAACTAAATAGTTGATTATTTTATTTTTTACAATAATTTTTTTCTTAATTTGCTTGTCTTTTAAATGTTTTATCACATCTTGATTTGATTCAATAATATTAATTAATTCTTCTTCATTTATGTTATTTTTTATTTCCAATACACATTTTAATTTTCCATTAATTTGAAAAGGAATTTTTATTGTATCCATAACCATCATTTTTTCGTTAAAAATAGGTCATTTTTGTCATACTACTGAAGAATCATTATTCAATGCTTTTTGAAAAATTTCCTCTGCCAAATGAGGAGCAAAACAAGAAAGCATAATAACAAAATTTTCTAAATATTGTTTAGATATAGTTTCACTTTTGTAAAATGCATTCATACAAATCATTAAATCACTTATTGCTAAATTAAATTGTTCATTATCTAAATTATGATTGATATTTTTAATACAATTGTTCATTGCAAATTTTAAATCATTAGATAGCTCATTATCATCAACAATTTTTTTATTTATTTCAAAATAATAACGATAAACTCTATCAAGTCATTTTCTAGCATCATCTAAACCTTTATTTTCCCATTTTAATGATGCAGTTAATGGTCCCATAAAACATTCATATAATCTTAGTGCATCAGCACCATGTGATTCGATAATTTCATTTGGATCAACTCCATTATTTGCACTCTTTGACATTTTTGCACCATCAGTACCTAAAATCATTCCTTGATTAATAATTTTATAAAATGGTTCTTTTGTAGTAACTATACCAATATCATATAAAAAACGATGTCAAAAACGAGCATATAAAAGGTGTAATACTGCATGTTCTTGTCCACCAATATAAATATCAACTGGTAATCATCTATTAAAAATTTCTTTTGCTTTAGATGAATTTAAATCAATATATGATCCATCAGGTTGTTTCAATAAGTAAGCTAAATAATATCAACTTGATCCTGCTCATTGTGGCATTGTATTAGAATCTAAACGATATTTCTTTCCTTTATAATCAATATTTATAAAACTATCAATTTTTGCAAGTGGACTATGGCCATCATCACTAGGTTTAAAATCATTACACTCAGGAAGTAAAACAGGTAATTCATTTATTACAAATGGTTTATTATTTTCATCAAACATAATTGGAAAAGGTTCACCCCAATATCTTTGTCTTGAAAAAACTCAGTCTCTAATTTTATATTTTGTCTTTTTTATTGCTTTTAGTTTTTTTGCAATAATATTCTTTGCTTGATCTTGATCGCATATTCCATTAATTAAATCACTATTAATATACTTTTGGTTTTCATCTATAACTTTGATTATATCTAAATGATATTTTGAAGCAAAATCAAAATCCCTTTCATCATGAGCTGGAACTAGCATAATAGCACCAGTTCCAACTTCATCTAATACATAATCACTAATTCAAATTGGTATTTTTTTATTGGTTAAAGGATGAATTGCATAAGTTCCTGAGAAAAATCCATTTTTAGATTTTGAAACCTTCATTTGTAAATCACTTGTTGATTGAATTAATTTCATAAATTCTTCATAATCTTTTTTAAATTGATTTGTAACAAGTTTTTTTGTTAATGGATTTTTAGGACTTAAAACAATTGCAGTAACTCCATAAATAGTGTCTATTCTAGTAGTGAAAACTTTAATTTTTAATTTTGATTGATCAATACAAAAATTAAATTCATGACCAACTGATTTACCAATTCAATTTCTTTGAAGTTGTTTAAGTGATTCAGGAAAATCTACATAATTCAATCCATCAAGTAATTTTTCTGCATATTTCGTAATTTTTAAAACCCATTGTTCCATAGGTTTTTTAATAACAGGATACCCTCCTCGTTCACTCACTAATACCCCATCTTTATTTGTTAGAATTTCTTCGTTACTTAGTGTTGTTTTTAGTGCCTCACATCAATTAACATCAATTTCTTTTATTTCAGCTAAACCATGTTCAAATAATTTTGTAAAAATTCATTGTGTTCATTTATAAAATTTTGGATCAGTAGTATTAACTTCTTTATTTTGATCGTAATCAAATCCTAATGTTTGTAATTGAGATCTAAATACATTAATATTTTTTTCAGTAAATATTTTAGGATGATTATTTGTTTCAATTGCATATTGTTCAGCTGGTAAACCAAACGCATCTCAACCAATAGGATGTAAAACATCAAACCCATTAAATCTTTTGTATCTACTTAAAACATCAGTTGCTGTATAACCTTTTGGATGACCAACATGAAGACCTTTTCCTGAAGGATATGGAAACATATCTAAAACATAAAATTTTGGATTACTTAAAGTATCAACAAACTTATATGTTTGATTTTCTTTTCAGTATTTTTGTCATTTCTTTTCTATCTGATTGTGGTTATACATAAAATTACCTTTTTATAATTTATTTAAAAATCGATGAATAAATTTCAGAGTATTGCTTAACCAAGTGAATCTTAATATCATCAAGAATGTATTTTGGAATATCTTCTAAATATCTTTCATCATCTATAGGTAAAAATATTTCTCTTACTCCAGCACGATGAGCTGAGATAACTTTTTCCTTAACTCCACCTATAATTCCAACTTTTCCTCTTAATGTAATTTCACCAGTCATTGAAATATTAGTTTTAACAGATCTATTAGAAAGTTTTGAAATAATAGCTGTGGTTATTGCTACCCCTGCACTTGGACCATCTTTTGGTACACCACCTGCTGGTACATGAATATGAATATCATGTTCATTAAAATCAAAATTTTTGATACCAAATTCTTCTGCATTTGCTTTAACATATCCTAAAGCTACAGCAACTGATTCATTCATTGTTTTTTCTAAATTTCCTGTAATTACTAATTTACCTTTACCTGTTGAGTAAGTACATTCAATTGGTAATAAATCACCACCAGCACTTGTATAAGCCATTCCATTTACGATACCAGGAATTGCTTTTTCATCTTTTAAATTAACATCATGAATAATTTTTCCTAAATATTTTTTAACTTCATTAATTGTTATCACTTTAGGTAATGATTCACCATTTAGTTCTTGAACAACATATTTTCTCATTATTTTTTGAATTTGACGTTCTAAGTCTCTTACTCCAGCTTCATATGTATAATGGTTGATGATGAAATTAATCGCTTCGTCTTCTCACTTTAAGTTTTTAGCATCAACCAAAGTATCTTTCATTACTTTTGGAATAAGATGAATTTTAGCAATTTCTAATTTTTCTGGCATAGTATAAGAGCTTAATTCAATCACTTCTAAACGATCAATTAAAGCATGAGGAATTTGTTTATAGTAGTTAGCTGTTGCAATAAACATAGTTTTTGATAAATCATAATCTTCTTCTATGTAGTTATCACTAAATCTTGAATTTTGCTCAGGATCTAATACTTCAAGCATTGCACTGGCAGGATCACCTTTTTGATCACTTGCCATTTTATCAATTTCATCTAATAAGAATAATGGATTAATAACACCTGCTTTTTTCATTCCTTTAATGATTCTACCTGGCATTGCTCCAATATATGTTTTTCTATGACCTCTAATTTCAGCTTCATCTTTAACTCCACCTAATGAAACCTTTACATATTTTTTGTTTAAAGCTTCTGCAATAGACTTAGCTAATGAAGTTTTACCAACCCCTGGTGGACCTACTAAACATAAAATTGGCCCTTTTGCATTTTTATTTTTAGTTCTTAAAGCAAGATATTCAAGAATTCTTTCTTTAACTTTTTCAATTCCGTAATGATTTTTATCAAGAATTTCTTTAACATTTTTAATATCAGTGTTATCTTTTGATTCTTGTCATCATGGCAAATCTAATAATCAATCAATATAAGTTTTAATGATACTTGATTCATTTGAACTCATAGCTGCTTCATATTTATTTAATTCTGATAAAATTCTTTCTCTAATAACTTTTGGATAATTATTTTCTTCAACTCTTTTTCTTATTTTATCTGAATCATCTTCACGATTTGTTAATTCACCAAGTTCTTCTTTAACAGTTTTTAATCTTTCACGAAGATAATATTCTTTTTGTTGACGTGCCATATTTTCATTCATTTTTTTATTGATTTTGCTATCTACAGCATCTCTTACTTTAAAATCTTGATCATAGTGTCGCACTAATTCACCAAATGCATTATTTAATTTTTCAGTTAAATTATTTGCTTCTAATTGTTTTTGCATTGGTTTAAATTCAAGGAATGGACTATCTCTAAATAGTCTCACATATATATAGTCAGCAAATAACTCATATTTATCTTTATCAGTAAGGATTTTATTTTTTTCCATAAAATAGATAACATCTTTTGTAAAAGATTCATCTTCAAAATCTTTATTTTCTTTTAATATGTCTGAGATAAACTTAACAAGTTCATCATTTCTTTGAGTTCTACCTTTTGATATTTTCAAATCTTTATATTCAGCTTCAAATCCAGTTTTAGATGAGAATGTTGGGTTTAAAATTTCAGCTTTACTAATACCTTTTACATATAATGTAAATTCTGATTCTGAATCTATTTCAATTTTTGATATTGAACATAATGTAGCAATTTTAAATACTTCATCAACCTTTGGATCTTCCTTTTCAGGTGAAAGTTGACTTACAACAAGAATTTTATCTCCTATATTACAATCTTTGATTGTTAATATAGATTTTTCTCTACCTACACTTATAACAAATTCAAATCCTGGTAAAATTACTACACCACGTGTAATAACAACCTTTGTTTTTTTATTTAAGTTTTTTTCTTTACTAGCTGCCATTTGTTTACCTCCTATTTGTATATATAGTAGCATAAAAAAATAAAAATTAGCAAACTATTACAGTTTTTGCTAATTTTTAATTAATTTATATTAAATTATTTTTGGTTTCACTTTAAGATTTCAAGCAATGCTTTCTCATGAAGAAGTGTCTCTTCTAATAATTCTCTATTAATCATTTTCTTCACTTCATCAATCTTTTTATTGTAAGCTTGAGCTAGAGATTCATATCTTTCTTGTAATACATTATCATCAATTTTAATTTTTTCTTTATCTATAATATAGTCTAAAGCTCCATATACAACACAATTTTGCTTTGCTTGATCATATAATTCCTTGTCTAGCTGATCTTTAGTCTTATTAGCAATTTTTTCTAAGAAATCATTTAATTTCATATTCATTTGTTCTAATCTTAAATTGAATTGTCTCTCAATTTCTGATTTTTCTTCTAAAATCATAACTTCTGGAATAGGATCATATTTTGCGTTTTCATATATAGCTTTATTAATTAGTGGAATATTTGTTTCGTATGCTCTTTGTTCATGAAATTTTTCCATGTTTTCTTTTAAGAACTTTTTAAATTGTTCTGGTGTTTTAACATTTTTATCTGGTAAATTTAAATTTTTTATTATTTCTTCGTTAAGTTCTGGTTTTGAAATAGTATTAACTTCATGAATTTTTACTTTAAAAACAGCGGGTTTGCCTGCTAACTCCTTAGCATGATATTCTTTTGGAAAAGTAACATTTATATCTTTTTCTTCACCCACAGACATGCCAATCATTTGGTCTTCAAATCCAGGTATAAATTGACCTGATCCAATTTCTAATTCAAACTTTTCAGCTTTACCACCTGGAAATTCTTTACCATCAACTGAACCTACAAAATCAAATGTTGCCTGATCACCTTTTTCAATTTTTCCAGATTCTTTTTTATTTAACATTTTTTCTCTTGCTAAAATTCTATCAATTTCCTGTTCAACATCTTTATCTGTAACTTTAGTTGATTCTAATTTAATATTTAGTTTTTTATAGTTATCAATTGTAACTTTAGGTACTATTCAATATATGACATTAAATGCAAATTCTTTTTCATCAAATTTATTCCCAATTTCAATTGATGGACGTGGAAAAACTTCTACATCTATCTTTTTTAGTTTTTCATTATTTTCTAATTCTTTGATAGCATTGTTTACTGCTTTTTCAGCTGATGTTGTTAAAATTGAACCAATATTTACATGCTTAATTGCTTCAGATTCAGGAACTTTTCCCTTTCTAAAACCTGGAATTTTAACATTTTTTGCTGCCTTCTTTTTTTCTTTTAAAATTATTTCAGATCATTCATTTGATTCTAATTCAATTTCACAAATAATTTTGTCTTTTTCATTTTTAATACTTTTTATATTCATTTTATTCTCCTTTATATAACAATTGAAGAGATTACAATTGCAACAATTACAATTACTACTATTATAACAATTGAAGCTATTAATCTAATAGCTAATGATTTTTTTTTAGATAAAATTAGTCCAAAATCATATTCTTTTTTCTTCATATATATAGATTATATAGCATTTTTAATATTAATATATTATATTTTTCTTCTCTTTCTAATCATAATTAACGATATTAAAATAACTAATGATATAGCAACTAAAATTCCAATAATGGTGTATATCAATCAACTATTCTCACCAAAATTTGTTTTATTATCTGATAAATCATAATTAGGTTTTTGATTATTAGAATTATTTAAATTGATTAATTTAATTGTAAAGTCTTTTTTCCCTATAGTTCCATCACCATTATTACAATTTTCAACACTAAAAGATAAATTAATTGAGTTCATATCATCTGCGGCATAACATCCAGTTATATTTATCATTTCATTAGTAACATCAACATCAACTGGATAACTATTTAAAATAGTTTGAATATTTAATCTAATAAAATTTTTTAATATAGATTGCATAGAACTTGTAGATCAATTTTCTATAATATAATTAGCATCTAATTTAGCAAGTGTGCTATCATTTTCTAAATTAATAGGATCAATTCCGTATTTGACATAATATGATTTCACACTTGTTTCAGGATATATTTTTGTTGAGAATTGAAGATCAAATATTCTTTCTGAAACACTATTTTTATATGAAAAATTAATATCATTATCTATAAAATTTTTTAATTTGAATTGTGCTTGAACAATTCCTATTTCATCATCAACTAATGTTGCACTATCTTTAACATAAATTATTTCAGTATTATCCAAACCATTTTGAATTTCTATATATTGTTCTAATATTGAACTTGTAGTTAGTTCATTAGATAATAACTTTATAAATTCATTTGCAGTTAGATCAATAGGTGTGATAGGTGATTTCAATATTGTTGAACTTGATAATTGTTTAGCACCTGAAAAAACAACATTTAAAAATTCAAATCATTCATCATCATTAGCATTTTCAATTGATCCATCAGCTGCATATCTTTTATCTATTTTAACTGTTGTATATATTAATCCAGTTCGATTATCTAAACTAAGAATATCAACAATTAGAGATGTTCCATGAGGAGCATTATTAACTATTCCATCAATTTGCGATAATTCATTACTTGTGTATTCATATGCATATTTGTTTGAATTGGGTAATGATATTAAATTATTAACACTAGTAGAAGTCGTTTTCGATAGGAATTGATATTGAAATTCAAATTTTGATGATTGTGAAACATGAAGTATACCATATTCATCATAATATTGATTTAAGGTAAACGATAATGTAATTGTACCTTTGTCATTATCTGGAGTTCCTACAACATTAGCAGTAAGTTTAGAATTAGGTGGTTCATTAATAATATTAACTAAAAGCCTTATATATGTCTCATTATTTAAATATTTAATTAAATCCTGAACTGTAAAAATTTCCGAAAACAATGGGCTGTTTGCATAATTATTTGAATATTGAATAATGGTTTTTTTAGTTTGTGATTCTTTAAAGCCAACAATAACTAAACTACCTAAGTTTTTTTGTTCTAAAACAACTTTATTATTCTCAACATATTTATCAACTATAATATTTTCTATTGTAATGGTATTATTATTAAAATTTATAGAAACATCACTAGTGTTTACATTAATATTCGTGTCATTTAATATGTTACTAATACAACCATATTCTTTTAAAAAATAACTAATGTTTTCAGAAGATAATCTCAAATTATTGTACAGATCTAAAGCTATAATATCATTAAGTCTACTATCAATTAAAGTACCATTATTAATAATTTTAGTATTCCCATTTAAAAATCCAGTAAAGACATTTGAAATACTTAAAAATAAATCACTATTATCTTTGTAATAAATTTTAAAAGTAATTTGTAAACTTCCCAATTCATTATCGCCAATTGTTGCATCTTTATCAATTTTAATATCATACAAATCATCATTAACATTATTTATATTTTCAAAAAAATTAGATAGTGATGATTTTAAATCAGTTGAATTTTTAAGTTCATCAGCTATAACACTGGCAAAATTATTTTGCATATTTGCAATATTAGATTTTGGAACAATATTTAATGAGGTAAAAATGAAATTTGTAATTTTAGCATTTGGTAAATAATCATTATTACTTAATTTAATATTTGATAATTTAACTTCAAAGTTTTCAATCTTATAATCAAAATCTAAAATAGAATAATTAGCTTCATTATTAGATAAAATAAAATATCTATTTTCGTTTAAATATGTTAATAGTTCATTTTTAAAATATGGAGAATTGAATGAAATTTTTTGTATCGAAGCATTCTCATCTAATGGAATGACATACGAGCCGTTTATGTCTTTAAATCAAGGGGATCAACTTACACTTTTTTTAAAACCTTTTATTTTAACATTATTAAGATTAGATCAATTAGTTGTATATTTTCCATCCTTATTGTTAATATTTTTAAATTTAATAAAAAAAGAAATGTACCCTTCATCATCATAATCAATACGATTTTGGATTTCTCATCAATCTTTGGTATTAATTTTTTGATTTTTGTCAGGAACATTTCTTAAAAGAGCATTAACAATATCATTAGAATTGATAGGTGAATTTAAATGTATATTATTATCAACATCATTTTTTCTAAATTCACTAGGCTTAATATTTAATATTTCAATTCCTTGTTTTCTAAATCAATTTGTAGCATCTCAAATCACAGTATCATTATCCATTGATATGGTTCCATAATAGTTACTCGGATCTGATGATAAATTAAATTCAGTTTGTTCTCTTAATAAACCATTAATAGTTAATTGTCCTAAATTTAATTCACCTTTAGCATCTTGATTATTTTCTATATAATCTGTCAGAATGACATTTTGTATAATAATTTGTCCATCAATTGAATTAAATGTGATATCTTTAAGAATCAATGATTGATTACTAAAAATGCTACTTAAATTAGAAAATAAATAATTTGATCATTGATTAACAAATAATGATGTTAATACTTTTGTTTTTTCATCATCACTTTTATTTCATAGATAAATATCATTAAATTCAATATTTATATTTGATGAAATATCAAATACATTATTCTTAACGTATGTTTGATTAAAACTAGTTTGAATAGCTCTTGCTTTTAATTTTGATGATGCATTATTTTTTTGAACAAACAAGCTCTGAGATTTAATAAAAAAGAAAGGAAATATTAATGCACAAGCAAAAACTAATCCAGTAGCATAAAACAATTTACTCTTTTTCATAATATGTAATATATTATATATTACATTTTGTTTTTTTAATTAGCTAATATAAGCTAACTGAAGAATTTTGTAAAAAGTTTGAATTAATAAATGTTGGTTCAGGTTCAGGTTCAATACTATTTGCATAGTCAATTTTTTTAGCAGCACTAACTGATCCGACAATAAGATTCACAATACTAAATATTGCACCAGATATGGCTAAAATTAGTCCAAAACTAATCCCGCCTGCAAAAATTTCATCTTTTGAAGTTTCAATTATTTTTTTCATTAAAAAACTACAGATGATTTATATGCATCAGCGCTCATTCTTATAAATCCATTATCTCAATTATATGATGATAAATTAACATCTATTCCTTTTGATTTTAAAATATCATTTACTGCTAAATTTGATACATTATTAATAAAAGATCCCAACATTGATCCAATAGTTGTTATAGTAAAAAAACCAATATTGCCTAGTCCAAGAAATTTGCTACCACCAGCAATAATTTCTTTATTATTAATTATTTTTTTCATATTCCTCCTTTCACTTTTTACATATAATTACTAACCATTTTTTTAAAAAAATTTCCTTTTAATTTAAAAAATAAAATCATTTTAAGTTAATTAATTAAAATTAATTATAATTATCGTATGAATTATATTGGTATTTTTAATAACGATTATAGAGTGATAATATCTGGTACTGTGGCATTAACCATTATATTTATTGGTTTTATTATTTCTATTTTTGCTAAAAAAATTCCTTTTACTAAAAAATGATATACAAGAAATAGAATGACATTTATAATGTTTATTCTTGGTTTTGTATTTGGATTCATTATTGCTTGAATTAATAATTTTAAAATTTTTGATTATGATAATAATGACTTTTATTGAATAAGAAATCTTATTTATTTAAGTTCTAGTTTAGTTAGACTTTCATTCACTATAATGTTTTTAGGGTTTTTAATTACATTACCATTTAGATTATTTTCAAATTTTTATATGTTTACAAAATATAGAAACCCTATAAAAAAGATTGCTAAAGTTAGTATGATATATTTTGGGTTTGGAGCAATTGCATTATTGATTTCTTGTTTACAATATTTTTTTAAGGATTCATTTTTTGCTTTTAGTTCGAATTTTAGTTATAGCAGTGGTATCTTAGATAAAGATAGTGTACCAACAATTTACTATATTTGTGATTATACATTATCTAATCTTTTTAAAATTAGAAGCACTGAATTTAGTATATATTTTTTTATTTCACTTATATGCTTGATTGTTATTGAAATAATTTTTGTAAAATTAATGAATTATTATGCTCCTAAAAAAATAGAAAAAATTGCTAAAAAAATTAATAAAATTTCAAAAACTACTGAAATTTTTACCATGATTACACCATCATGAGCTTTTTCAGGAATTGCTGTATCATTAATGGTACAAACTGTTGCTACATTTTTGAGAATTGCAGTTGTCTTGTTACTAGTATTAATTTTTGCGATTGTAGTATTGTTATTAAATTTTATTTATACAATGTCTACTCGAACCATCCAATTTAAAATATATTTATCGCTTTTAAAGAAATCTGCAAAATATATTTTTAGCAATCCAATATCTGATTCATCAATAAATAATTTAAGTGACTCTAAAACATTTAGAGGGTTTAAAGATTTTAACAAAGAACAAGATGTATATAACATATTTATGACAACTATTTTCCCATTAATTATCACTTCGTATTTAGGGTTTAGTTCAGGACCATTATTGAATCCAAACTTCCCTGTTAAAGATCATATATTTTATTTTGCTTTCTTGTATTTTTTTGGTTACATTTTTATGTTTGCATATGCATTTAAATATCTAGATATTGTTCCTTTTAAAGTTATGCTATGGTCATCTACACCGTATATAAGAAGTGGTTTTAATACGACTATTTTACTTTTATTTAATAATTTAATAAATAAAGTTGCTTTATATTCAACATTTGCAACATTTATATCAATTGCATGTAAGCATGATAGAAAATATAAGAAAATGATTATTTAAATAAAATTGTTTTTCTTTCAGTATGAGTTTGTAATCGATATACATTTGCTTTATGCTTAAAAATTAAAACTATTGAACAGCAACATAAAATAGTAAGAATAAATAATAGTGTTCCATAATTATTTCATCCATTAACTAAATTAATATTAGATATATGTTCATTAGTCATATATAATCAATTTAAACCTGGAATAAAAATTAAGAATAATGCAGTTATTGAACTAATTAAACTTGATAAACTAACATATTTAAAAATAATAATTAAAGCAATAAATATAAATAATTGTAATAAACCAACAAAAGGACTTATTGCTAATAATAATCCACCATAACAGCTAGATCCCTTCCCACCTTTAAATTTAAAAAAGACTGGTCAACAGTGACCAATTAAGGCAAATAATCCTGTTATATAAACATATGCATATTCATTAAAATAAGCATTATTATTTAAAAACAATGAAATTGAAGTATATCTCACAATTAATCATATCGACATTGTAGGTATATAGGATTTTAGGATATCTAAAATTAGTATAACTATGCCTGCTTTTTTACCTAATACTCTAGAAGAATTTGTAGCACCTGCATTTTTTGATTCAAAGTCTCTAATATCTTTACCATAAAATACTTTTCCAATAATAACTGATCATAATAAGCTACCTGATAAGTAACCAATTATCGGAAAAATTAAACATATAATAACCATTGCAATAGAATAATTCATTATTTAGTACCAAACATCCTATCACCTGCATCACCAAGACCAGGAACAATATAGCCATCTTCATTTAATTTTTCATCTATAGAAGCAACATAAATATCAACATCTGGATGAAGTTTAGTTATAAAATCAATACCTTCAGGAGCTGCAATTATACCAATAAAGGTTATTGAATTTGGTTTGTGTTTTTTAACTAATTCAATAGCTTTTGAACATGAATGGCCAGTAGCTAGCATAGGATCTAAAATTAAAACATCAGCATTTGAAATAGTTTTTGGAAATTTACAATAATACTCCACTGGTTCAAGTGTTTTTTCATCACGATACAATCCAATATGACCAATTGATGCTGTTGGAATTAATGATTTAATCGAATCAACCATTCCAAGACCTGCTCTTAAAATAGGTATAAGACAAATTTCATGAGCAAGTTTATATCCAGACATAGAGCATATTGGAGTATCTATAGTTTTGGAAATAACTTTCATATCTTTTGTTGCTTCATATGCTAATAATGTAGTAAGTTCTTGTAAATTAGTACGAAAAATAGTTGAAATTGTTTTTGAATTTCTCATTCTCGTTAATTTATCTTTTATTAGAGGGTGGTCTACAACCTTATACATATACTCTTTATTATATTATAAAATACTATTTTTATTGTATAATCAATCTAAATAAAACTATGTTATAGGAGAGAAAAATTATGGAAACAGGGTTAATAATTGGAATTGCTATTGGAATTCCATTAGCACTAATAGCAGGTGCTGCTTTAGGATATTTCATTGCAACAAAGCTTTTTAAGAAACAATTAAAGAAAAATCCACCAATTTCAAAAGAAACAATAAGAATGATATATCGTCAAGTTGGCCGTTCACCTAGTGAAAAACAAGTTAATGAAATTTACAACAAAGTAACAAAAGCAAATTAATAATGATTAAATTTATTAAGTCAGCTTCTAAACCAGAAGAATATATAAAAGATTCTAAACCAGAAGTTTGTTTTATTGGAAGATCGAATGTTGGTAAGTCTTCGTTAATAAATTCATTATCAAATTCTAAAATAGCAAAAACATCAAGTACACCAGGAAGAACGCAATTAGTTAACTTTTTTGATTTTGGTGAATATAGGATAGTCGATTTACCTGGTTATGGTTTTGCAAAATTATCAAAGCAACAACAAAATAATATTATGCTTATTAATAAGAATTATTTTGAAAATTCAAAAAATTTAAAAACCATAATTCATATATGTGATGCTAATGTTTTAACTGACCTTGATGTTGAGATGTCAAAATACTTTAGAGAACTAAACAAAAACTACTACATAATTTTAAATAAAATAGATAAAGAAAAAATGTATTGATATACAAATAATATTGATAAAATATCTAAGTTTTTAGAATTTGAAAAAGAAAATATAATTTTAGTAAGTGCAAGTAAAAAAATTAATATAAATAAATTATCTAAAACAATTTATAATTCTATTAGATAGGGAACATATGAGCAAAGAATTAGATAAAATTTATAACCATAAAAATGTAGAACATAACAAATATGACAATTGATTAAAAAAAGGTTATTTTAAACCTAAATCATCAGGTACTCCATTTTCAATAATTTTACCCCCTCCCAATGTTACAGGAGTTCTACATTTAGGTCATGCTTTAGATGTTTCTATTCAGGATGTAATTATTAGATATAAAAAATTAAGTGGTTATAAAGTTATTTGAATACCAGGAACTGACCATGCAGGTATTGCCACTCAAACTAAATTTGAAGCTTATTTAAAAAAAGAAAAAAATAAAACTAGAAATGATTTAGGTAGAACTGAATTTATAAAGCAGTTAATGGAATGAAAAGATATTCAAAGTAAAACTATTCATGATCAATGAAAGAAGATGGGATTGTGTTTAGATTATTCACATGAAAAATTTACAATGGATAAAGAAGTAAATGAAGCAGTTAATAAAGTTTTTGTTGATTTATATAATAATAAATTAATTTATCGGGGTAAAAAAATCATTAATTGAGATGTTAAATTGCAAACTGCTATAAGTGACATTGAAGTAATTAGAAAGGAAACTAAAACTAATTTATATTATATAAAGTATTTTATTGATAAAAAATTTAAAAAATATATAACAGTGGCAACAACTAGACCTGAGACAATGTTTGGTGATGTTTGTCTTTTTGTAAATCCAGATGATAAAAAATATAAAAAATATATTTCAAAAACTGCTTATAACCCTGCAAATGGTGAATGAATTCCAATTTTATCAGATAAATACATAGATATGCATTTCGGTACTGGTGTTATGAAATGTACCCCAGCTCATGATTTTAATGATTATAATTTAGCCCAAAAACATAAATTAAATAAAATTAATGTTATGAACCCAAATGGGACAATGAATGAATTAGCAGGAGAATTCAAAGGTTTAGATAGACTTGAATGTAGAAAACAATTAATTAAGAAGCTTCAAAAATTAGGATTTATTGAAAAAATAGATGAAAATTATATAAGCCAAATTGGTTATAGTGAAAGAACAAATGAAATTATTGAACCATATATTTCTAATCAATGATTTGTAAAAATGAAACCACTTGCACAAAAGGTAATCAATAATCAAAAAACTAAAAGAGAAGGAATTAAAACAAATTTTCTACCAAAAAGATTTGATAAAGCTCTTAATACATGGTTAAGCAACATTGAAGATTGATGTATCAGCCGTCAATTATGATGAGGTCACCAACTACCAATATGATATAAAAATGAAAATAGTGAAATCTACGTAGGTGTTAAACCTCCTGAAAATCCAAAAGAATGAACAAGAGATGATGATGTACTTGATACATGATTTTCAAGTGGTTTATGACCATTAGTATGTTTAAATTGACCTAAAAAGAATAAATTATTTGAAACTTTTTTTCCTACAAGTATTCTTGTTACAGGATATGATATATTAACATTCTGAGTTTCAAGAATGATGATGTTATCAACATACTTCACTGACAAAACACCTTTTAATAATGTTTATATTCACGGTTTGATAAGAGATGCTCAAGGTAGAAAAATGTCTAAATCTTTAGGTAATGGAGTTGATCCAATGCAAATAATTGAAGAATATGGTGCTGATACTTTGAGATTGTTTTTAACAAGTTCATCAACTATTGGGGAAGATTTAAGATATATTCCTGAAAAATTAAAATCAAATTGAAGCTTTTTAAATAAATTATGAAATTCAGCAAGATTTATTTTAGGAAATATTGAAGGAGTGGAAATTAAATCAAAATTAAAAATTTCAAATAAATCTCCTGAAATATGTCATTGAATATTAAATCAATATAATAAAACATTATCAAGTATAACTAAACACATGAATGAATACAATTTTGTGGTTGCTACTAAATATTTGGTAGATTTTGTTTACAATGATTTTTGTAGTACATTTATTGAATTATCAAAAGTCATAATAAATAATAAACAATTTAGAAATGAAATTATTTCAACTACCCTTTTTATCTTAAAAAATATATTAATTATCTTACACCCTCAATGTCCATTTATTACAGAAGAAATATACAAATTATTACCTAATTCTAAAGAATCAATAATGAAAGAACAATGACCATTAAAAGTGGAAGATGTTGCTAAACAAAATAATGTTGAATTATTGGTAGAAATAATAAATATCATTAGAAGAATTAGAATCAATAATAATATCGCAAATAATATTAATTTACCAATAAATATTTTAATTAAAAATAACCATAAAAAATATGAAGTAGCTAAACCTTTTTTAAATATGTTTTTAATTACAGTAAATGCAGAAATTAAAAATATTTCAAACATTTCATTAGTAGGTAATAAAATAACTGAAATAGCTAGTAATTTTACAATTGAAATCCCTTTTGAAAAAAATAATGAAGAAGAAATTAAAAAAATAAAATTATTAATTCAAAAATTAGAACAAGAAGTAAAAAGATCAAATTCAATTTTATCAAATTCAAATTTTGTTTCAAAAGCACCTAAATCAAAAGTTGATATGGAAAAAGAAAAATTAAAGAAATATGAAGATCAACTTCAAGCAGCAAAAGAATCGCTTAGTAATTTAAATAAGTAATATGAAATTAGTTTTATTATCACCACTTGGTTTTTGTTTTGGAGTTCAAAGAAGTTTTGATGAGGCAATTAGAATAGCTAAAGAACATCAAAACAATAATGTATATATGTTAGGTTGATTAGTTCATAATGAAAAAGTTATTGAAATGCTAGTAAATAATGGAATAAAAATTTTAGATGACACTAAAAATACAAGACTTGAAATTGCAAAGCAACTAGAATACAAAAATGGGGATGTTATAATATTATCTGCTCATGGAACAGATCATATTGTTATAAATTTGCTAAAAGAAAAAGGTTTTAAATTATATGATTTAACATGCCCTTTTGTTTATAAAACCCACAAACTAATAAAGAATAAAATAAATAATGGATATGAAATAATTTTTATTGGCAAAAATAATCATCCAGAATCAAATGCAATTTTAAAAATTAATAATAATATAAAATTTATAACTTCTCTTGAAGATATAGAAAAACTCTCATTAAATAGTAATAAAATATTTTGTACAAATCAAACAACATTATCTATCTATGAAACAAGAAAAATTTATGAAGAATTAAAGAAAAAATTTCCTACCATTGAATTTATAAATGATATATGTGATGCAACGACAAAAAGACAACAATCTATAATAGATATTAACTATGATGTTGATTTATTCATAATTGTTGGGGATAAAAGATCTTCTAATGCAAATGAATTATTAAAACTAGCACTAACCAAAACAAAAAAATCATATATAGTAAAAGACCATAATGATATTGATTACTCATGATTTAAAAATACTAAAACAATTGTCTTAACAGCTGCAGCTTCAGCACATTATGAGATAATTAAATTAGTTGAAGAAAAAATAAGGGAAATTATTAATGATTAATATTGTATTATTTGAGCCAGAAATACCAGAAAATACTGGAAATATTGCTAGATCATGTGTTGGATTTAATGCTAATCTTCATCTAATTAGACCATATGGTTTTATTTTATCTAATGCAAATCTAAAGCGAAGTGGAGTAGATTATTGAGACAAATTAAATTTATTTCAATATGATGATTTTAATGATTTTATTCAAAAAAATAATAATCCTAATATTTTTATATTTTCTAGATATGGTTCTAAATCTCCAGACCAAATTGATTTTAAAAATGAAAAAGATAGCAATGATAATTTATATATCATGTTTGGTAAAGAATCAAGTGGAGTTGATAAAGAAATATTAAAAAAATATTATAAAAATTTATTAAGAATACCAACATCAAAAAATGTTAGAAGTTTAAATTTATCAAATACTGTAGCTATTGCGCTTTATGAAATTTCAAAACAGTTAAATTATGAACAGCTAGAATTAAATGAACCACACAAAACAAATTATATAGAATAGGATTAATTGATATGAGATTAAGAAATGATAAGAACGCTATTAATATTTTATTAGAAAATCAAAAATGATATTTACATGAACCCAAGCAAATTAGTAATAGTATATTTAATAATAATCAGAAAATAGAATTAGAAATTGGAATGGGTAAAGGTAATTTTATAATTAATAAAGCCTTACAAAATCCAAAAATAAATTATATTGGATTAGAAAAAAATTTAGTAATATGTTCAAAGGCAATTAAAAAAATAATTAAATCAGAATCTGATTTAAATAATTTAAAAATAATTAATATTGATGCAAAAAATCTTAATTTAATATTTGCATGTAATCCAATTGATAAAATATATTTAAATTTTTCAGATCCTTGACCTAAAAAAAGACATATTAAAAATAGATTAACCAATCCTTCTTTTTTAAAAATATATAAACAAATTATTAAAAAAGATGGTTGAATAGAATTCAAAACTGATAATGATGATTTGTTTAAATATACTTTAGAAGTATTAAAAGAAAATAAAGATTGATGTGAAATAATTTACTACACCACTGATTTATATAGTAATTTAGACAATGAATATAATTTTAATAATATTGCAACAGAATATGAAATAAAGTTCCATAATTTAAATAAAAATATTAATAAAATTATTTTCAAATTTATTTAATTGTTTTTAGATGTTAATTTCATAACTTTATCATGAATTTCATTAATAGTTTGAATATAATCTTGAAATAGTTCCACTTTATTATTTGATCTTAAAAATTCTTCAAAACCAGTAGAATCTACTAAGCTATTTAATAATTGACCCTTCAAGCCACATTCTTCTTTTAAAAGTTTAATAATTTCATCTTTTGTATCTAATTTCATATTTGTATCCTTTTCTTTATTATATTTCATTTTGTATTTTTTCAATTAAGTTAATGAATTCTTGATCCATATCTATACAAATTGAAATTTTTTGCTTGGATATTGGATGATCAAATTCAAGTTTATATGCCATTAAATATTGTCCATATTCATCATCAGTTTTATTATAGGAATAAAGTGGATCATTAAAAATAGGATGATTAATATATTTCATGTGTACTCTGATTTGATGAGTTCTGCCTGTGTGCAATAAAATATCTAATAACGCAAATTTCTTTCAATTTTTTTTAACATATACTTCAGTTAATGCTTGTTTTGCATTTTTAAAATTACCAGCTATCATTTTCATTTTATTATCATTAGATCTTGATATTGGCACATCAATTAAAAGATGATTATTGTTTAGTGGTTGATTTACAATTGCATAATATTTTTTTATAATTTCTTTATTTTGAAATTTTTCTAGCATAATTTCTTGCGTTTTCTTATTTTTAGCAAATATTAATAATCCACTAGTATCTTTATCTAATCGATGAAGAATTAAAGGTTCTCATTGATTTTTAGCATAAAATCTTATTGCATTTTCAAGGGTTTCTAATTCATTGTATAATGTTGCATGTGTCAACATTCCACTAGGTTTATAAACAATTATTAAATCGTTATCTTCATACTTGATATCAATATTAAAATCATATTGTTTGTGATTATCATCTTTCTTTTTTTCAATATCATGAATTTCAATAATATCATTAACATAAATAGCTGTTCCATTTTTAGTTATAAGCTTAGAATTAATATAAACAACATTAGAGTTTATTATCTTATTAACACTACTTTTATTAATTTTTAAATGTTCAACTAAAAAATTATCTAATCTTTTATGATCACTATTAACTAATATTTTTTTCATCATTTTGTCCTTTATCATCCTTTTTATTGATTGTTTTTATAGTTTCTACAATTAAGACTAAAACTAAAACAATAAAAAAAGAAACAATCAATGTATCAGCAATGTTGTTAGTAAAACCAATATTTCAATAAAAATAATCTACAACTGCATGATGATATTGAATCCCCATATATTCATCAACAATTAATTTATCAATAATATTTAATCATGAATTAACACTTATTACAAAAAACGGGATATATATGTATCATTTATTAAAGATAAAAGATAAAACAAGAAATAACATTGAAAAAATAGATTTTATAAAATATATTGATCATATTGGTCAATCAGATCCAAAACTAAAACCAGCTCCAGTATTAAAAATTGGTTCAGAATATAAATTATTAAGTGCATTTTTTCTTAAAATAAAAAATAATACATTTGATATGATTAAAATTAAAATAAAACTAAATATTCTAATTAATAAATTTTTTACTTTAAAAAAACTTAAACATCATTTTTTAAAAAAAATTAAATTAATCTTATTTAAACTTTTTGAA